>JBEDFG010000023.1:0-11306 GCA_041175285.1 Bacteroidota bacterium
CCTGCCTCTTGCACATTCATCCCAAAATCCACCACATTCATTACAATCTGCACGTGACCCATGGGCTGAAATGCCCCGCCCATCACTCCGAAACTCATGACTGGTTGGCCATCTTTCGTCATAAAAGCAGGAATAATAGTTTGAAATGGTCTTTTCCCCGGTGCGTATGTATTATTTTCTCCCTCCTTCAAATTATATAACTCACCACGATCTTGGAACATGAACCCCAGCCCATCTGGCATCATGCCAGACCCAAAACCTCGATAATTACTTTGGATCAATGAAACCATATTTCCATCCTTATCAGCAACAGTTAAATAAATGGTATCTCCCTCTTTTAAAGCAGGGTTTCCTGCCTCATAATGACGACCGGCGCGATTCGGGTTTATCAGACTGCGTCGTTTCGCACCATATGATTCTGAAATGAGTTCTGCGACTGGGATTTTGGCAAACTCGGGATCCGCATAATATTTTGCACGATCCTCAAATGCCAGTTTTTTAGCCTCAGTAAATAGGTGAATGTGCTCAGCGGAGCCTAATTTAATTTTAGAAAAATCATAGCCTTCCAAAATTGTCAACATCTGCAAGGCGGCAATCCCTTGACTATTAGGCGGCAACTCCCACACATCATAACCTCGGTAATTAACTGAAACCGGTTCCACCCATGTCGAAGTATGTGAAGCTAAATCATCATAACTCAAAAATCCACCATTTTTCTTCATAAATGCGTCCATTGTCCGCGCCAGATCACCTTTATAAAATGCATCACGCCCTTCTTGTCCAATTTTTTCAAGGGTATTAGCTAGGTTTGGATTTTTGAAAATATCCCCTTCTACAGGCACTTTACCAGTTGGATAATAATGCTGCGCCACATTCGGAAATTTACCATAATTGGCTTCCACCCGCGTTAAAGCAGACGCAAATTCACCATGTACCGGAAAACCATTCCGGGCATAAGAAACAGCCTTATTCAAGACTTTACTCATCGGCATCGAACCGAATTTTTTATGGAGTTCAAACCAAGCATCTACAGCCCCTGGAACAGAAACAGGCAATGGGCCCGTTGAAGGGATATGCGTCAATCCTCGCTTTTTAAATTCATCCAATGTCAAGGATTTGGGTGAACGACCCGATCCATTTAAACCATATAATTTTTTTGTTTTGGCATCCCAAACGATGGCAAATAAATCGCCCCCGATGCCATTGACATGTGGTTCAACCACCCCTTCCATCGCATTGGCTGCGATTGCGGCATCGATGGCATTCCCTCCTGCTTTTAATACATCTAAAGCCGCTTGCGTCGACAAGGGGTGTGACGTGGCAACCATGCCATTTTGAGCCATCACCTGCGAGCGCGTTGCCCACAATTTTCCATACGTGCGATCTTGGGCAATCATTCCAAGAGGCAATAAAAGCAATCCTAATAAATACTTCATAGTTGACGAGTTTTAGAAATTGTAAGTTAATCTGATTTTTCGCTTTTGTCAAAATTGCGGCCACTTGTTCTGACCTGAAAACACCAAACAAAAAACCCCCGAACATTGTTCGAGGGCTTTCGCAATCTAGTTGAACCACCAAAAATTACACACGTTTTGGAAAGAATTTCTGCTTGATTCGCTCCGAGATATAATACATACAAGGAACAATAAGCAAGGTTAATACCGTCGAGAACGTCAATCCAAAGATGATCGTCCAAGCCAAAATTCCCCAGAAATCCGCCGACTCCGAACCAAAGAATATATGTGGATTTAATTCCGTGAACATAGCAACGAAGTCAATACTTAAACCAACAGCCAAAGGAATCAAACCCAATACAGCCGCCGAAGCCGTTAATAATACTGGCGTCAATCGAATTCCCCCTCCTTCAATAATCGCTTCCTTCAAATCATAGCCACGTTTGAAACGCAACTCCTCAATGAATTCAATCAACAAGATTCCGTTCTTCACCACAATACCGGCAAGGGCGATAATTCCCACACCCGACATAATCACCGAGAATGTCATGCCAAATGCCATAAAGCCTAATAATACACCGATTAAGGAAAGTAGAATAGTTGCAAAGATGATGAATGGCTTAACAGCTGAATTAAACTGCGTCGCTAAAATCAAATAGATCAATACCAAGGCCGCCAAAAAGGCAATACCCAAGAATTCACCAGACTCTTTTTGCTGCTCCTGCTCACCACCCATTCGGATCTTATAACCCTGAGGCATATCTATCGTCTCAAATAATTGTTCTAATTCGCCAACAATCTCATTCGCGTTATAACCTTGAACCACATCGGATCCCAAAGTCACGACACGCTCCTGATTTTTACGATTTATTTGACTAAATGAAGTCGCATAACGAATATCAGCAATCGAATTTAAAGGTACTTGGCGCAATGCCCCACCCATATTCATATCGCGATAGGTAACATTCATCGATAACAATTTTTCGATTTGATTCCGAGAATCGCCTTTCAAGCGCAACTGAATTGGATATTCATCCTTCACATCACGGAATTTAGAAATCTCAGCACCAAACAAACCGGTACGAACAGCCATCGCAACTTGCGCTGACGAAATACCTTCGCGGCTCGCCTTTTCACGATTCACGTCAATAATGATTTCTGGTTTATTCGTAACTAAATCAGACTTCAATTCTTGAATACCTTCAATGCCCGACTTCTGAATAATTTTACGAACTTTTTGTTCCAAATCTTGAAGTACAGCGAAATCATCCCCCGCAATTTCAATTGAAATTGGCTTACCTGTAGGTGGCCCTTTCGCTTCACGCTCAATCGCCATTTCTACACTTGGAATCGGACTTTCAAAAAATTCTTTTTGAAGTTTTTCCAACAAGACACCTGATGAGATTTCACCACGCTCCTGCTTAGGTGCGAAAGCAATAGTCACCTTACTTTTATGTGGAGTCGCTCCACGATCAGGTTGCATTGGATCGCCCGCATTTTTTCCCACATTTGAAATCACTGAGTTAACCGCCTTCCCTGCATTTTCTTTTTTGATAAACGCAAAAACACGTTGCTCAACAATTTTAGTCACAGAATCCGTCACTTTCGAATCTGTACCAATTGGCATTTTCGAATAGATATAAATGTAATCTGGATCCGAAGCTGGGAAGAAAATAACCTTTGGCTTAACAATCCCCATCAATACAATCGTCAAAACCAATAAACCAAATGCACTCAATGTCGCATAGATTGGTCGGCGACCTTCTAACACCCATGAAATAGCCCGACGATAGCCATTTTTAAATGCAGGCAAAGTCGTTTCTTGGAAAGGAACTACCCATTTTGGTGTAATGATAAAGTGATTAAACACATATAGAACTAAGGCCAACAAGCCAAAATTACCAAATCCAAAATGACCTAGGCCAAAGCCTAAAACATACCCAAATACCGTTAAGCTTAGTAAAATCACCACGGTCCGACGGATATCCGCAAACTTAGGATCCTTTACATCATTGGCTTCTTCGTCATGACGCTTCATGAATGAAACCGCAAAAACGGGATTCATCACATACGCCACAAATAGGGAGGCAAACAAGGTAATGATCAACGTAATTGGCAAATATTTCATGAATTCACCCACAATACCTGGCCAAAACAACAAAGGCAAGAAAGGTGAAATCGTTGTCAAAGTACCGGTTAATACAGGAACAAAAACCTCAGATGCAGCTAATTTTACTGCCTCTGTGATTGTCAATTTCTTGAAGTTATTGAATAAGCGGTGCGCATTCTCGATCACCACAATCGCATCATCCACTACAATTCCCAAACCTAATAAGAAGGCAAACAATACAATCGTATTCAATGTAAAGTCTAACCCAGGCATGAACAAGAAGGTCAGTAAAGCCGACAGCGGAACTGAAAGTCCAACAAATGCCGCGTCACGCACACCCATGAAAAACATCAATACAATAACGACAAAGATAAATCCGAGGATTACGGTGTTAATCAAATCTGCTAAGTCTCCACGCGTACGCTCCGATTGATCAGCAGTTACAGAAACTACTAAACCTGCAGGAAAACGACTCTCACGATACTCTTCAATTGTCTTTTCAATCCGATCCGCTGCATTGATTAAGTTGGCCCCACTACGCTTGATTACGTTTAATGTGATAACCGACTTCTTATCCAAACGAGCAAAATCTTGCTTCTCTTCAAATCCATCACGAACATCAGCTACATCTTTCAAACGAACACGAGCGCCCGTTGATGAACCCACCATCAGATTAGCTAATTGATCTACTGACTTAAATTCGCCCACCACACGAAGCGAACGACGTACACCATTCACATCTAAATCTCCACCGGAAATATTCACGTTCTCACCTTGAACAGCAGATTGAATATCATAAAATGTCAAGCCATAACTCTGCATTTTATACAAATCCAAGTTCACCTGAATTTCACGTTTCAATGCACCAACGATATCTACACGGGTAATTTCGGGCATCCCCTCAATTTCATCTTGTAAATCTTCCGCATATTTCTTCAACTTATCCAACGGGTAATCCCCTGCGATGTTGATGTTCATAATCGGAAATTCCGAGAAGTTCACTTCGGCAACGGCAGGATCGCGTGTTAGATCTTTTGGTAAGTCATTGCTTGCTTTATCAACCGCATCTTGAACACGTTGCTTCGCCACGGGAACTGAAACATCTGTATTAAACTCAACGATGATCACAGAAATATCCTGTAAAGCGTTTGATTTAACACTCTTGATTCCCGAAATCGATTTCAATTGCTTTTCAATCGGCTTATTGATCGTATTCTCAATATCCGCTGGAGTTGTTCCTGCATAGACCGTTTGTACGACCATTTGAGGCACGACAATATCAGGGAATTGCTCTTTAGGAAGGCTTGAGTAAATACCCAAACCAGCTACAAAAATGATAAATGTAAAAATGTAAACAGTGGTACGGTTTTGGCCTAACCAGCCAACCATATCATAAATCAAGCCTTTCCCCTCGGGCAGTTGCTCGTTCTTTTTATTTTTTTCCATGGTTGACTTAGAATGAAATTGCTTGACCGTCTACTAAATCTTGGTAGCCAGATGTGATAACTAAGTCACCTGCTTTAAGGCCTGTTGCAATTTCTGCTTGACCATTATAAGAAAGACCCATCGTGATCACGCGTGCTTTGGCAATTTTCTTTCCGTTTTCTTCAACGGCTACGTAAACCAAATTACCCTTCTCTGTTTTTTGGATGATGTTTTCGTCAATAACAATCGCATTTGCTTTCGACGTATCATTGATATTGATCACGGCCAATTGATTTGGCTTAAGTTCTCCACCTGCATTTGGAATACGTGCTTCGATGTCAAACGTACGTGTCAACGGATTCACCATTTTAGAAACTAACGAAATACGAGCTGTAATTTCTTTGTTGATATCCGGGAACTTGATCACGATTGGATCACCAACTTTAACAGAACCGACGTATGAATCTGCAATTTTTGCTGCAATTTTCAAGTTGCCCAAATTCACAATTTGAACGATTGGCATGCCAGGAGCTGCCATTTCACCAGCCTTTTGACGGACTAATTCAACTGTACCGGAAATCGGTGCCACCACACGTGACAATCCTAATTGAGCACGTAGGGTAACCAAACGTTTCTCCAAAGATTCCTTGTTCGACTTTGCACTTAGGTATTGAACTTCCGTTCCGATTTGTTGGTCCCAAAGGGTCTTTTGCTTCGAAAACAATGTTTTTGCAAGATCTAACTGGTGTTTCACCTCTTCCATGGATTCCGATAAAATCGTATTATCCAATGAAGCGATCAATTGCCCCTTTGAGATTTGTTGGCCTGCTACCACTGGCAACGACACGATCGCACCGCCAGTTTGCGGGCTAACTAATACCGTATTTTCAGCGACCACATTTCCTTGTGCTTCCACAAAGTGCTTGAAGGTTGTTGTTGCAATTGGGCTAACAGCCACCGTAACAACTTTGCTATTATTTGATTCTGAACCTGCGCCTAATTCTTTCTCAAGAGAAGCAATTTTGGCATTGATTTCTTTGGCTTCTGTTTTCAAGTTAGCCAATTCCGTTTTTTTATCGACCGACTTATTGCATGCAGCTAATAAGACAATCGCGCTTAGGAGGATAGTTATTTTTTTCATGATCATTATTCTGAATATAAGGTTCCGTTTGATTTAGCTAACTCTACTTTCGCAATTAAAGCGTTGTAAAGCGCGGTAAAATAATTTGCTTGTGACTCTTTGATTGATGTCTCCGCATTTAATACTTCTAAATTTGATCCAACGCCTTGCGTATATTTCACGCGAGAAACGCGAGATATCTCGTTCGCCAAATCCAAGTTTGCTTTTTGCTCTTTCAATGATTCAAGCGCATTCTTAAGTGAGATAGCCGACTGGCTACGTTGAAGGTCAATGGATGATTTCAACAAATCATAACTTTGACGTACTTTTTGTAAGTTGTTAGCCGACTGAATCGCTTTATATTTCTTAGAAAAACCGTCAAAAATTGGGATTTGAAGTGAAAAACTAATTGTTGCATTATCAAACCAAGATTTTGACACCAAATCACCAAAACTATTCGCTCCCGCATTATAACCATAATTAGCTCCTGCAACTAAGCGAGGTAAGTAACCGGCTTTGATGCTTTTCAAATCTAATTCAGCTAAATTTTCTTGCGTTTTCAAAATTGAATATTCAATGCGATTTCCGTAGTTGAAAGGAATATCTTGGTCCACCAATAGACTTTGGCTTAATTCAATTTTCTCTAAACTTTCACTCAAACGAAGAGGCTCATCCATCGGATAGGCCATTTGAAATTTCAATAGTGAATAGCTCAACTCTTGCAAGCGATATACATTTTCCAATTCAGTACGTAAGTTGTTTGCCTGAACGGCTAAGCGCTGCACATCAATTTTTTCAACAAATCCTTGCGCGTTTAATGCTTTCGTTTCTTTTAATAAAGTATCTAAGCGACCAACGTTCAATTGCAAAATCGACAAGCGTTTTTCATTCACTAAAATGCCATAATAAGCTTTCATGACATTTTCGGCCACTTGTTGCTTCGACTGAGTTAAAGATTTCACCGATAAGTCTTTGTAGACCTCAGATGCTTTAAGGCCCAACAAATAGGTACCGTCGAAAAGTAATTGGTTAAGCCCCACATTCGTATTGCCTGAGTTAGTCACACCAAATTTGGCAGCAATTAGCTCACCGGGTTTAGCAGCAGGATTAAAAATGTTTGCGGGAATAAATACACGCTGCAAAATCAAACTGTTTCCATATGACACGCCTGCATTTACTTGTGGCAAACCAATCGCCCGGATTTCATTAATTTTCGCACTCGCATTCTGCAAGTCGATTTGGCTATTTTTTACTTGCACATGATGCACAATAGCATAATCAACCGCCTCTTTAAGGCTGAAAGATTGTGCACTGGCACTGATTGAGCCAAGTAAAAATAGACCCACATAGATTTTTCTTAGACGGATCATGATTTTAAATTGTTTTGATAAGAATTATAAAGAGTTAGACCTTTTTCGGTCAAAATTCCACGCATGAAAATATCCATCAACGTGAGTTGGGTTTCATACAAGGATAATTTATTGTTGGGATAAAAATCGGGGTTAAACGCTAAGTCAACTTCTGCCATTCGTAAGCGTGCCAGCAATTCGAAGTCCACGTCACTTCTGAAATACCCAAATTGCGCCCCTTTTTTAAAGTCGGCAATCAAATTTTTATGAATGCACTTTTCTCCGTGGTCTTTAAATAACTGATAAGCTTTGGGGAAATATTTTTGGATTTCGAAAAGAAGCCTAGGATTCATTTGGGTAATCATGTCCTTCACCATATCGAATGATTTGAACATTTTTTCAATGACGTTCGAGTACAAGCGATCAAGCTCATCCCATTTTAAAGAATCCTGCTCTATGAAGCCTTGGACGACCTCTAAAACCATCGAATCTTTATCTGGAAAATGTTGATAAATCGTTTTTTTAGAAATCCCCAAATCGGCCGCAATGGCATCCATCGTCACCGACTTGACGCCGTAACGAAAGAATAATTGGGTCCCTTTTTCTAAAATACGCAATTTCATTTGCTAAGCTCGTTGAATTATCGAGTCGCAAAACTATGGAAACTTTAATAGACTACAAAGTTTTCTTGTATTATTTTTAGATGATCGGTCTGTTAAATTTGATTAACGGCCAAAATCATCTTGCAAGCGGACGATATCGGATTCGTCCGAAGGATGCTCCGCGTCGGTATGTTGCCAGATCTCAGCAACAACGCCCCATTGATCCAATCCAATTAAGCGATGGCGCTGGCCGACAGGCAATGTGATGCATTCGTCTACCTGATAGGTTCCCGGAGATTGTTGTTCATCCGTATCTGATATAGCCACGGCCACTGGACCTTGGACAACCTTCCACAATTCGGCACGTCTAAAGTGGTATTGCCAAGAAAGACGGTTATGGGGAGCCACGACTAAAAACTTAGGGCTTAACTTCTGGGTAATTTGAATGGCATCTAAGGATAGATGTGGAAAAAATTGAGCGGCAAATTTAGGTGCCTGATCTTCTTGCAAGACAAAAAAACCTCCCCAAGGACGTTCGTAATCTCGATCAACAATCGTATAGCCTTGTGCTAAAATAAACGATTCGACTTGGTTAAATACTTCGATGGGGTTCAATTGCATGTTTCAATATTTTGACAAAAATAAAAAAAAGACGGGAGAGGGCCCCCGTCTTTTCAATATAACATGTGAAAACTTATTACATGGTCCAACCCGCGCGGTAATCACGCTTCACGAATTGATTCGCAAGGTCGAAGTTGGTAATACGCATATTCGCCGCATCCCACTCGAGTTGTTGGCGTCCAATATACTTCGCATTTCGGCCTTCGCCTTCACGCAACATATAGGAACGAATAGCTAAGTTACCCATCAATACAGACTCCGTAAATGGACCTGCATAGTCGAATGGCGAACTTACTTCCATGTTACCAAAGCCTGCTTTACAAGCTTCTACCCATTGCGTATTGTGTCCGTTGGCACCACCAATAACGCGTGGTAAGCTTGCTTTTGGAAGATCTGCTTCATCAACACGCTTGCCATTTTTGAACACTTTTGGATACATACCATAGGTACCGCAAGTCATGATTCCTTTGCTACCGATTAAGATAACACCATTTGTTCCATCTGGATCTCCGATGATCTCTGTTGCCGGGATACCTGCTGGATGTGGAGCACGAAGACCGCCATCAAACCATGTCAACTTAACATTTGATTTGTTTTTAGCTGATGGTCCGTAGTTTAATGTGACCATCGATGATGGAGGACATCCTTCTGGAATCCACTCAGGAACCCAATCAGTTAAGAATACAGAACCCACGGAACATTCTACGTTCAAAGCATCACGAATGCCTAAAACTTTGAATGGAGGATCTAATAAGTGGCAACCCATGTCCCCTAAAGCTCCTGTACCATAATCCCACCAACCTCTCCATTTGAATGGAACGAACGCTGGGTTAAACTCACGATATTTAGATGGTCCTAACCAAAGATCCCAATCTAATTCTGCTGGCACGGGGTGTCCTGCAGCTGGATAAGAAATACCTTGTGGCCAAACTGGACGGTTTGTCCAAACCAATACTTCGGATACTTTCCCAATCACACCACCATCAAACCATTCTATCATTTGACGAACGCCATCACCTGAAGAGCCTTGGTTACCCATTTGCGTAACCACTTTCATTTCACGTGCCTTTTCCGTCATCATACGCGCTTCATAGATGTCGTGCGTTAACGGCTTTTGTACATATACGTGCTTTTTACGACGCATCGCTTCCATCGCAATGGTTGTGTGCGTGTGGTCAGGAGTGGAAACGATAACTGCATCCACGTTATCTCCTTCAGCCTCAAGTGCCTTACGAAAATCCTTATAATAATTTGCCTTTGGGAAATCCTTACGTGATTGAGCTGCGCGACGATCGTCTACGTCTACGAGGGCAACGATGTTTTCAGCACCTTTGTTAAAAGAATTCATGATATCGCTTTGGCCTTTACCACCAGCACCGATACCCATAATGTTTAATTTGTCAGAAGGAGCTTTATATCCTTTTCCGAGTACGTGACGCGGTACGATGTAAAAGCTTCCTGCAGCTAATCCTGCTTTCTTTAGAAAGTTTCTTCGTGAATTATTTCCCATAGTTTAATGATTTAGTTTGGACAACATTTCTAAGGCCAATGACCCTCGAATTGTCAAGATGCTAAGTTGTTAAAATACCTCGAAATAAGCAATCATTTTCTTGATATTTTACAAATCTATAGGCTTCATTCAGGATAGGCATAAAAAAAGGGGATTCGTTTCCGAATCCCCTTTTGATCAAAACTTAAAACAAATATTATTCTGCTTTCTTAGATTTCTTCTCTAATTTTTTGATCGCTTGCTCACGCTCAGCACCTTCCATTTGCTCTTTCAAAGCAGATAAAGCTCCGATATCACCCATTGTCGACTTCTCAGCAGTTACTGTAGCTGTCTTCTCTGTAGTTTTAGTTGCTTTTTTCTTCTCAACTTTTACTTCTTCAACTGGAGCGCCAGAGAATGTACGTGTATGCGAAAGGATGATCTTGCGTTCTTCCTTGTGGAATTCAGTAACAACAAAATCCAATGCTTCACCTACTTCTGCAACCGACTCATCTGCTTTCGTTAATTGTTTCAATGGAGACAAACCTTCGATACCGTAAGGTAATTCTAACGTTGCCATTTTATCACTCTTCGAAATTACAGTTGCCTTGTGAACAGATCCTACTGTAAATACACTTTCAAATGTATCCCAAGGATTTTCTTCCAATTGCTTGTGACCTAATGCCAAACGACGGTTGTCCGCGTCTAACTCAATCACAATTACATTTAATGCATCTCCTACTTTAACAAACTCAGATGGATGCTTGATTTTCTTTGTCCAAGACAAGTCAGAAACGTGTACCAAACCATCGATTCCCTCTTCTAACTCAAGGAATAAACCAAAGTTAGTCAAGTTACGAACCGTTCCTTTGTGCTTCGTTCCTACTGCATATTTAGACAACAAATCTGTTTTGTTCCAAGGATCTTCAGTCAATTGCTTGATACCTAAAGACATTTTGCGCTCAGAACGATCTAATGTCAACACAACTGCTTCCATTTCATCGCCTACTTTCAAGAAATCTTGTGGGTTACGCAAATGCTGAGACCATGACATCTCAGAAACGTGGATCAAACCTTCAACGCCTGGCAATACTTCTAAGAAAGCACCGTAATCCGCAACGTTAACGATTTTACCT
>JBEDFG010000024.1:0-14797 GCA_041175285.1 Bacteroidota bacterium
CTTACCCTACTTTTTAACTGATTTCTTGCAAAACAATCCGGGCGTAGAAATCAGCATTGATGTCACAAACCGCGAAAAAGTATTTCATAGTTTAGAGAATAATGAGGTCGACTTTAGCCTTATTTCAACGGATATCAATAGCCCAAGTTTTGAATACATTGATATCCTGGAAAATGACTTGGTGCTCGTAGGAAATGCCAGTACAGCGGGGCGTAAGCCTACTTTCGCGTTTCAAGAATTCAACAAAGAGTTGCCCTTAATCTTTCGTGAAAATGGTTCTGGAACCCGCAAAATCATGGAAACCTATTTGAAAAAACAAGGAATTCACGTGTTGAAGAAAATTGAATTGCAGTCAAATGAGGCCGTAAAACAGGCCGTGATGGCTTAAAAAATGGACAATTAGCCGTTATTCCTCGTAGTGGATTACCCATTACAACGACTTGGAAATTAATCTGGCATAAGGAGAAAAACCCTTCTCCTGTCGCAAGAGCTTTCATGAACTACGTGATAGAAAATAAAGACGCGATTAAGAAAAATCACTTTGAATAAATAAAGCCAAGCAAAAAATGCTTGGCTTTAATGAACCCCCTTTTCATTAATTAAAAATCCAACTGAAATCCCACAGTGAATGTCAATGGCACAAACTTAGAATGAGTGATTAATTAAAAAAAATTAATTTCATTATGGTTTGCATTAATCATATTAATACACCTAGGCCTTTAGGCGTAATGTTGCACCTACTATTTCAACATCAAATTTCGAAAGGCCACGCGTTGCGGGGCCTAAAACTAAAGCACCTGTGGCACTAAAGGTAGAGCCATGCGCTGAACACAAAAATGAAGTACTTGTCTGTTTATATTCAACCGTTGCTCCAGCATGGGGACATACAGATGAAACTGCCAAAAAACTTGTTGGTGTATTTCCAATCGCCGTGCGAATGATGATATATCCGCTCTTAGCAACAAAGTCATTAATTGACTTCAACTCCGAATCTAAATTAATCGAGAGGCCCGAAGAAGTATTGGGCATATTAACCGCACTAGGTGCTCCGCTTTCTTCTTTCGAACAGGATAAAGCTAAACATGCTACACATGCAGCTGAAAACCCGCCTGTAAACGTGGACAAAAACTCGTTTCTTTTCATAAGAGCTGATGGAAAATGATTGAATTTTCCATGGTCTCTAACTAACTAGTTTTGATTTTGTTTGCAGAATTTTGATGGCTTATTAATTCTTCGTTAAATCAGCAGGAAGAGAACATCGCCTCTCACAATATTTCGTTGTAGTAATCAAACTATTTAATAATTTTAAAAAATTAGAACCAAATTATCCCATGTCATTTCAAGCCTACCTCGATAACATTCAAGCCAAAACAGGCAAGACTCCCGAAGAATTTGTTCGCCTTGCAGAAGGAAAAGGATTTTTAAAAGGAGGCAAATTAGCCGTGAAAGCAACTGAAATTACGGATTGGCTGAAGACCGATTTCGATTTAGGCCATGGGCATGCGATGGCCATGTTCGCCTACTTCAAAGGAAAGCGAGATTAAACGTCGTTGAAAACAAATCAGCGTAAAGCATGTTTTCATTAAAAAGCATTCCATGACTAATTGGACGAATAACGAGAACAGCTTAGAAAAAACTTATCGGTTTGATACCTTTGAATCCGCGATGGAATTCATGCAACAAGCTGCTTTAATAATTTCAGAAGCAGATCATCATCCCACTTGGACAAATACCTATAATCAAATTCTTGTATCCTTAAGTACGCACGATGCGGGGAATAAGGTGACGGATAAGGATTGGACATTAGCTCATGCTTTGGATGCCCTCTACCAATCCTTTTAACTTTTCTACATGAACAAATACATTTCCATTGTCGCATGTCTGATGTTTTCGGCATGTCAGTATTTGCCTTTTACCCGATTACACTCAACCACCACGATTGCGGCTAATAATGCCTTTATTTTGGGGAATAATCAGCATGGCTCTTTTTCGGTTAACCTGAAAAACATATCGAAAACGGAAGTAACGGCATGGAGGTGTCCGATAGAGGGTGGACAACATTCGCCCGTTCAGGTTAAACCCAATGAGGAATTATTTATTCGTGTGGAGAAAAACACGGCTTTGCGAATTGATAACGCTTCCGAAAAAACAGTCAATGTCCAATTGAAAATCACAGGAGATGTCGGACTGTCTATGGGCTATAAAAATCCTTAAGGATTCATAAAAAGCTGACGGGTATATGCCAGTAATTTCGAATCCCCTGCTGCCCCATGACCTGGAACAACGTGCTTAATCTGTGGATAGGCTTGTTGTACTTTTGCCACTGTTGCCGACCAGGCATTAACATTTGCATCACCTAAATACCCTTTGTTAGCTCCCATTTCTTTAATCAGGCAACCCCCAAACAATACCTGCTCGCTAGGAAAATAAGCGACAACATTATCACGAGTATGCCCTTCTCCAAAGAAATTAAGGAGTACTTGTTGGGCCCCAACGGATAAACTTGTTGACCCACGAAACCCTTTCTGAGGAACAACCATCTGATTCTTTTGTGCGAGTTCAATTGTTTTTTCATTTGCCAAAGAAGGAATTCCTGCCGTATGAAATGCTGCAAGGCCCCCTAAACAATCATTGTGAAAATGAGTTGGAACGACCGCCACTATCTGACATTTCAAAACTTCCTTAACCCAACGAATCAATTCAATGGAGCTGGAATCATTGGTCGGTGTATCAAAGATCGCAACATGTTGGCCATTGCGCACCAACAACCCATTGCAAGGAACTTTGCCAAAATCATCCGTTTGTAAATAGGAAGTATGTATAAACGTATTTTCAGATAGCTTGTTGACAAGCAACCGATCTGAAATATATTGACCGGTAGCACAATAACTGAAAAGCAAAAGGGCGAAAATTATACGCTTCATGGGATTTGAAATGGAAGACACAAAAATAGAAGATTTAATATGCGATTTGATTTAAAAGAATGAGAATCCTGTATTTTTGGCCTTCAAAACTTTCCAAGCATGAAACTTGCCTCAAAAATTATCGGCGGAATAATCGGCCTCATATTTATTCTATTGCTTATCATTTGTGAAAAAGATCGTCCGGTTGAGGAATTGATTCCGCTTTATGCCAATCAAGATTCTAAGTTCATGCCCATTTTAGGAATGAAAGTACATTACCGCGATGAGGGTGTCCAAACGGATTCGGTACCTTTAATTTTATTACATGGCATGTCGTCCTCATTGAATACCTGGGACAGCGTGGCACTAGGATTAAAGTCGGAGCGCCGCGTAATCAGTTTAGATTTACCGGGATTTGGACTGACGGGACCATCACCAGAAAATGCCTATAATTTTGACTACTTCTCTAAATTCATCGATTCGTTTACCACTCGATTACACATCAAGCGCTTTATATTAGTTGGCAATTCCATGGGTGGCGCCATCTCCTGGAATTATGCTTTACACAACCCGAAGGGGCTTGCCAAAATGGTCTTAATTGACGCGGCGGGTTATCCCAAAAAAGGGGAGAGCGGATCTTTGGGATTTACCATTGCATCGACACCGGTCATCAACAATTTATTGCTTTATGCAACCCCCAAATTTCTGGTACGAAAAAGTTTAGAGACGGTATATTTTGATCCGGCTCGTGTGACAGATGCCCAAGTGGAGCGCTTCCACGATGTCGCGATCAGGGAAGGTAACCGGGCGGCTGCGCTGCAAATATTTAAAGGTTCATTTACGGGTGGATCTAAGCGATTCTTAAATTCAAATGTGCCCAAAATAAAAGATATCAAAACGCCAACCTTAATCTTATGGGGAGATAAGGATAACTTAATCGGGGTAAATAATGTGGCTAATTTCTTGAAAGATATTCAAGGCAGTCGGGCGGAAATCTACCCAAATGTTGGTCACGTACCCATGGAAGAGGTACCTGGAAAAGTCGTCAATTCAATTAAGAATTTCGTGAAATAAATGAGATAAAAAGGGGGGCTGAAGAAGAATAGACGCTAATTAATTATCATTCTCCATAAATCGCATAAAATTACCTGATGCTTTAAATATAAAAAGCCTCGCGTTTGCGAGGCTCCTTATTCATTTAAAACAATCTATTTAAATCCGATTTTTTCTAATCCTTTGTGGCTAATAACAATAGCTTCTAAAGCCGTTTCATTGAAACAAGCATCTTGTTCTACGAAATAGTACTGCATTCCAGACAATTTTTTGTTGTCTAAAATACGTTTGAAATCTATCTTTCCATTGCCTACTGGAGCGAAGCGACCTTGGTCATCCATATCCTTCACGTGCCAAATTTTGAAACGACCTGGGTAGCGATTAAAATACGCAACAGGATCAGCGCCTGCTTTAGTTACCCAGTATAAATCCATTTGAAAGTTGACATTCTTTGGATTGCAATGCTCCAATAAATAGTCGATCGTCACAACACCTTCTGCATCCTTCATGAATTCGAAATCATGATTGTGATACAATAACTGTAGTCCAGCAGCTGTACATTTCTCGCCTAATTTGTCTAAGATTTCTGCCAAATTCTTTGCGCCACCCTTCATCGTCATACGCTTGTTCACACTGTCAAACCCAAACAAACCCATTGGGGGAACTGGAACTACGAAGTACTTGAAACCCGCTGTTTTCAAGTCGGCAATTTGTTGATCAATATTTTCAAACGTAACCGATCCTTGGTGTGCTGAAATAGGTGTTAATTTCATTTCATCCAAAAGCGCTTTAAAATCCGCTGGAGATAAATTATAAAACTTACCGTTATTATACCCCGCAGATTCTACGTTGACATACCCCGCTTGTGCTACTTTTTCAAGCGTCGCACGCGCATCTTTCATCGCATCACGAACAGTATATAGGGCTAGGCCGCCGAAAGGTTTTGGAGATTGAACCTCTTGATGAGAAGGTTTGAAAGAGAATAATGACATGGCCATCATGGCACATACCACTAACATTGATTTAATTTTCATGGTTAATAATTTATAAATTCAGATGAAGTTTCAAGTTAATGTATTTTTTTGATAAAATAAAGAAGCTTTATTCGAGTAAAAGCAATTTCATGTCCTCGATACATTGTTCCGTATCCAAAGGAATGGTACCGTTGTAAATCCCCCGTATACGGCCTTTTTGATCTACTAAAACGACATGTTCTGTATGCAAAAACTCTTTGCTGTCCTTATTGTAGCCGATAGACTCCTCTACAAAAAAGGACTTACGGGCGAGGGTATAGATGGACTCTTTGTTGCCGGTTAATAAGGACCAATTCGATGAAGAGATCTGGTATTTATCGGCAAATTTATGGAGCGTTTTAACATCGTCAAACCAAGGGGTTACCGTGAAAGAAACGAGCGCTACTTTCGAATTCGAATGAAACGCTTTTTCGATGCGCTTCATTTGGGTGGTCATATCCGGACAAATATTACTACAACGCGTAAAAATGAAGTTCGCCACATACACTTTCCCCTGAAGGCTTTTACTTTCAAATAGGGTACTATCTTGATTAAAAAATGTAAAGGGTTTAATGCGGTGTGAAATTTTAGAATCGGCCTCCGCATCCGAGATAAAATAGGGCGTAAAGTCGGGAGTGTTATAATAAGGAATTTTAGAAACCGGAGTTTCTGAACAAGCCAACAGGAAAAGACTAATAAGCCAGCAATTTTTCATTGACATTTTTACAGTTTTTAGTGCCCAATAAACCATAGCGTCGACCCTTAATAATGATAAAGTTCGAGCGGATTTTTCCGTTTAAATGCCACATTTTTTGAATACCTTCTTCCTGCCCATTTTTATAATGCCCTAGGTGAAATAGCTGTCCATTTTCTGCCCATTCTTTTAGCTCCCCTTCATAGGCATCATTCACGGCAATGTATACGAATCGCTTGCGACCATTCTCCCAATAAGCCGTTTGCAATCCCTGCCTCACGCCGTTTTGTACGTGCCGAATTTCTCTGATTTTGCCTGATGGGAAATACTTTTTTTCGACAAGAATTTCAGGCTCAGATTTAGAGCAGCCCCACAGAAAAAATAGAAGAACAACGTATTTCATTATTGAGAAACAGTTCCAGCCGTACCATAAAAACCATTCCCATTTAAATAGGGTGCCTCCGTCGTAAAGTGGTAATGGTAGATGCCATTTGGATAGTCCACCGTAGCGTGTGAATGCCCGTGGTACACATCTAGATTTGCATTCGTCACGGCGGAACCATTTTCCTCTTGAGGGCCATACACCGGAAAGCCGTCTAAAAGGAAGCCCATCAAACCCGATTTCGATGACTTCACTGTCGTTAAATGTAAAGGTTCTACATGATAATGATAGACACCAGAATTTTGAGGATGACCATAAAATTGATCAAATCCGGCCATCTCTCCTTTTAGTTCTTGGTTATTCGGGCCCGCATATTGATTAAAAAAGGCTACGCCATTCAGGGCGATTCCAATAACCCCTAACGGCGTTGCAGCGTGATTGGAAGATGCCACAGGATTAACTGGAATCTTAATTGTCGCTGATTGCTCGATGATGGAATTAGGATTTTTCTCAAAATTTAACCCGCCAAAAGTCGTACCCGAGTAAGCTTGATATAAGGCATTCGTCGCTGCATAATAGGGGCTTTTATGATCCGGCAAATCCTTCGATTTGATCGTGATATAAGTACCATCATTGGTGACACTTGTAGCGCCGTAGATTTTTTTGTAAACCGCAGGTACTTCAACGGTGGGAGTCACAGCTGTTTCGTCTTGTGAACAAGACGCCGCGAAAAATAAAATAAACATTAGCCCTTGGTTGAGCGTCGCTTTAAAAGATATAGACATAGTAGTATAAAGGGGATGATTAAAAGTAGATATAAATACGTGAAATTAGTTTTAGGCTGTATAATTATCCCAGTTGATTTCACGCTTACATTAGCCGAAAAATCATTCGATGAAGTCAATACAACTTGGTTGGACTCGCTGGTAGGGTAAATGACTTTGAAGACCATGGCGTGTCCAGAAAGCTGTTGAAAAATCTGATTTTCCACTGAAAACGATTCCACTTTTGATGGCATTCCTTTCAGTGTAAACTTTACATCTGTTTGATGGCCCAGATGCACACTACCCAGCTCCAGCAAAATGGGGCTTAATAGCCCTGCGGAAATATGCATCGATTTGCGTGACCATTGAATAAGCGATTTTTGAAATTGTTCCGCTGAATTTATTTTTTGATTTGCGAGCACTGCTTGAAAGGCGGATAAAGAGGCGCTAACGTGAGCTGTCCAAACCCCTTTCTCATCCTTCACAAGTGCAAAGGTGGATAACTGGGAGGAATGACTAAAGCCCCATAACGGAATAAATAACAAGAAGAATATCGTTTTTCGCATTAATTTGTGGTTACTTCGACGCTTCCTTGCGCGCCATGAAAACAGCCTATAAAACTATTGCTTCCTGCCTTTGCTACATGGTAATGATACCCGCGCGTCGTGTCATAATGCCCCCGACAAGCATCTAAATCCGTCGGTTCTTTATTCGTTTGATCCAGTAATTCATATAGGCCAAAACCGTCCATCGCATAACCTATCATCGCCGCATGCCCATCCGCTTGCTCCACTTTTTTACTCTTGCCAGTCGCAGCATGATAATGATAACCTGTCGCACCATTCACGTGTCCGCCGGCATCATCCATGGGAGCTAAGGTGTAGGCCCCTAAAATGGCTTGTGTAGGCGCGGGAGGATCAAAGTTGATGCCATTGAATGCAACACCTACAATACCCCCTTGTGGCCCACCACCAATGGATGTCGTACCAGTCATTTTAATAGGCTTAACAGGAATATAATAGGTCATTTTTAGATTGGAAAAATAAGTAGGCTGGCATTCTACGCAGTAATTATTGTACATAGGATCCACATCCGGCCTTGCAGCTGCCTGGCAGGCTTCTTTTGTGTTCGTGACGCGAATACTTCCATCTGCGTTATATAACTTCCATTTAGCATCATTATAAAAGGTCGATAGGTTTTTAACAAAAGCGCCATCCACATCATATAAATTCCCTTTTTCAAACCAAACCCCTCCTTTACTCGCGTCATCTGTTAGGTTCGTAGGGCACCATGGGCCCATGGCATGATCTGAAGGTGTTTTAGTCGTTGTAATTTTATAACAGGTAGTAGTCGTTCCGTTTGAAAGCGTTTTTTGGACTTGAGTAATCGTGCCTACAATTCCAGCCGGAAGAAATAAAGCAGGATCCACTTCTTTAATCACATCCGTTGCGTTAGACGGACTGATGTCCTCCGATTGGGTGCAGGAAAAGAAAAGGACGCATCCGAGTAAAAATAAACTAATCGATTTTGTCATATTATTTAATGTTTTCTTCTTTGATGCATCACAATAAAAATTCCTTCGAAAAAAAATAATTTAAATTACCCCGAAGAAAAAGGGGAGCTCGATCGTCTAATGATTAGTAGTTATGGAAAAACATTTCGTACAAGAATTAATTTTAGGGGATGAGTTAGCCTTTAAGGCTTTGGTCAAAGAACACCAAAGCCGGGTTTACCATCACGCGATGCAAATCCTGCGAAACCGAGAAGAAGCAGAGGATGTATGTCAAGAGACCTTCATCCAAGTGTACGAATCTATTAAATCATTTAAAGGACAATCCAGTCTCAGCACCTGGATCATCCGAATCGCGATCAACAAGGCATTAGAAAAATTACGAAAAGAAAAGCGGCGAAATCAATTACGTGAACTGCTCCCGTGGTGGATGCCTGAAGAATCAAAAAGTATTGATTCGACACAAATGCACCCCGGAATTAAATTAGAAGATAAGGAAACTGCCGCGATGCTTTATAAAGCAATCGATTCACTAAATCCGAACCAGCGCGTGGCATTTACATTAATTAAACTTGACGAAATTTCGTACGCAGAGGCAAGCGAGATGATGGATTTAAGTATAAAGGCCATCGAGTCATTAGTAAGTCGGGCAAAAGAAAATATTAAAAAGAAACTACGATGAATACAGAACTTGACGAACAATTGCGGGTCCTAAAAGGCATCGGCCAGTGGGAAACGACGACCGATTTTTCAGAAAAACTAGTGGATCGAATAATCGAAAAAACCGCGTTACGCTGGATGGCAGCAGCTAGTATTTTGGCATTTCTATTCTCTGGATTTGTCCTGATGGCCAGCGCAAAAACAAAATATGAATTGGTTGTTCTGCAACAAATAAAATTGGCAGAGGTCTATGAAGTTAATACCTTAAATTATTAGAAGATGAAAAATCACCCTATTAAACAGTGGCCGTGGATTGTCGCTATACTTGTCTTGATTAACGTTGGATCGCTTTTGGTTTTTTGGATTAATGAGCGCCATCATATTAGGGGGTCTCAGCCAAAAGAATTCATCGCACATGAATTGCGTTTTGATGAAGGGCAAAAAGAAGCATTCGAAATCATAGTTAAAAAACACCAAGATCAATCTGCTGAAATCCGGCATGAGATTACCGCAGCAAAAAAAGCTTATTATAAAGAAGGTCCTACAGATTCACTTGCTCTTCTCTCCTTAACAAAGGCATACGGTAAATTAGAAATTCTAAATTACGAGCACTTTAAAGAAATTCGAAGTATTTGCAAAGGAGATCAAAAACAGGCTTTTGATCAGCTATTACAAAAGATTATTGCAGGGTCTAATTTTGGGATGGGTGGACAACGGCCTAGGCCATAAAATGCACGACTAAGTTCGCCCATTCTTCCTCTAGCGAGTAGGAAGGCCGTGTTTTCTTCGCTCGTGCATACCAATAATCTGCATTCCAGATGTCTCCCTCTTTACGATGTAAATAGGCATGCACCCAGGCGGCATCAGATCCTGGTAATCCATCCACCAGATCGTGTGCCTTTTTCCAGTCACCATTTTTATCATACCAAAGGCTTTTTAACACCGGAGAAAGCTTCGAATCAGGCGCTTCCCATGTTAGCGTTTCTTGAAATGCATTCATATCTTTTTTCTTTTAGTACCATAAAAAAAACTCCTAGGCTCACAAAACATAATTTACGACCTGTAAGGAACACCGCCTAATTGGGTAGCAAATCCCACCCTCCATATACGCTCTCAAATTTTTCGGTAACTTAAAATTACCTAATTTTCCTACGGAAAAGGAAATTGGCCCTAGTCCAACTAAAAAATCCAAATGAAAAACTACTTCCTATTTTTCTCTATCCTATTTTTAATAGCCTGCGAAAAGCCCTCTGAAATCCCTGTTTCATTTTCTACAGGAGACGATGGCCAGCAATTCGCCGTGGAAGTAGGATCAAGTGGGGTTCCTTATCTCGTCATCACAACCGAAGGAAAAGAGGTTCAATATGGGTCAGATGTAGTGGGCCAACTGAAATTATATAAACAAAAAAAGCTCGAACAAAAGCAACGGATTACTATTTCATACCGCGGAAAAACGAGCTTTCGCCTCTCCGATAAAAAAGCCTATAATTTCGAAACTATTTCACCTACTGGAGAAGGAATGGACGTGTCCTTTTTAGGCATGCCTGCAGAAGAAGATTGGCGATTAATTGGCCAGATTGTCAACCTAAAAGATAAATATCAAATTGACAAAAGCTTGCTTCACAATTTCGTAGGTTATGAAATTTCACGCAAAATAGGCAAGTATGCCAGCCGTGGCCAGCTCGTTGAAATCGAGGTTAATGGCGTTTACCAAGGTGTGTATTTTTTCTGTGAAAAAATCAAACGAGATAACAACCGCGTCAATATCAAATCTCTGAATGCGACTTCTACCAACCTAACCGGCGGTTATATCTTAAAAATTGACAAGGCGGACGCGGGCCCTGAAAATGATGGAAAACCAGATAGTTATTTTATGAACAACTGGAATGATGATGCCACATATAATGAGTTCAATAGCTTCAGAAGTAAATTTGACATCTTCGCTAGGGAAATCTCATTCCCGCCGTTTTTGGCACCCTATCATCCGCAAAAATATGTAGAAACCTATTTCAACTACGATTACCCAAAAGCCGAGGAGATTACAAAAGCACAAAAGGAATACATCGCTAAATACATAGACCAATTTGAACGGGCACTGATTGCAGATGACCTGACAGGAAATACACGCACCTATACTAATTTTATTGAATTGCCTTCGTTTGTTGATTACTTCATTATTAGTGAATTGTGCAGAAATGTAGATGCTTACCGAATTAGTACCTTTCTGGAGAAAGATCGAGATGGTCGTTTGGCGATGGGTCCTGTTTGGGATATGAACCAAGGGTTTGATGATGGAGGTCGAACACCCATGAATGAATGGGTGGCCAACTACAACAAATATGTTACGAATGATGCATGGATGGTTCCTTTCTGGTGGGATCGCCTGCTAGCCGATCCCATCTTTCGAAATGCGGTAAAAGTTAGGTGGCAAGCCATCCGGAAATCTGAACTGAGTACTGCTGCGATGCACCAGCTGGTAGATGATGCGGCAGAAACCTCAATTATGACCAATCCATTCAACGGCTAAAACAGAATATTTCCGAACGTTCTGCGTGGATAGACAGTAAAATCAACACATGGTAAATTGAGAAAAACATGATGTCAATTTTTACATATGTTCACGTAGAATCTTTTCCATTTTTTTCCCCTTAGCCAGCTCATCCACCAGTTTGTCCAAATAGCGAACCTGTTGGGTGAGCTGATTTTCGATATCTTCCACGCGGTAGCCACAGATAAGGCCCGTTATTAGTGACGCATTTGGGTTTAATTTAGCCTTTTGAAAAAAGCTTTCAAAGTTTGTATTCGACGCAATCAGGTCGCCAATATCTTTCTTTTCAAAACCCGTTAGCCATTCGATTACTTGGAGTAATTCGGCTTCCGTGCGACCCTTACGCGCTACCTTGGCAAGGTATAATGGGTAAACCTTTGCAAAGCTCATCTTTGCAAAACGCTCATCTTGATTATTAATGCCAGACATCCATTAAATTAATTTTAGTTTCATAAATACCCCGTTTCTATACGATCGACATGCGCTAATTGTAGGTCTTCAAATAGCTTTTGGCATTGCAAATTCAACTGCTCTTCGGAAAGCATTTCCGCATGATCCTTGGCCTCCACCTCAATAAATTTTTCTCCAGATGGCAGCTCATCTAGGTGAATCGTTATGTTGTCCAACTGATAAAGTTTCCTTATTTTTTGCGTTTCGCCTATCATCTCATGCATGGCATAAAGTTGATGAACTTCCTCCGCCGACGGATTTACATCATAGCGATAGACCTGTGTTTTCTCTGCGTTATTCAGCACTGTTCGCTCATAATGCGTGATGAGCGAACCAAGCGTGCCTTGGCGAAACTTTAATTTTCCTTTGGAACAGGTAAAATAAAAATCATGCTGATGGTCTTCCCCGATATAAATTGCACCAAGGTCCACAAGTCGCGCTTCCATATACCCGATCATTGAAACGCGCGCCTTTAAGGTAACATCTTGGTAATTTAACATGATGGCGTGATCATTTGAAAACGTTTGAAAATCAGACAATTGGTAAATTATTAATTTTTAATCTAATTTACTGATCAATCGACCTAAACCTATTCCATGAAATATACGCTACTCGCTATTTGCTTGCTGTTGACTATTACAACTCAAGGCCAAATGTTAAACGACAGCCCCTTTGATGCCAGCGTAGCACAACCTAAATATCCCCAAGGAAAAGGCCCAAAGATTTTATTCGATCGGGGACATTATAATTTTATCGTGGACATGGGTTTAGCCAAACCGCTTATAGATGTGGCAACAGCTGACGGGTATCAGGTGAAAGTTGATTCAATGAAATTTACCAAAGCCTATTTATCGAAATATAACATGCTTGTTATCTTTCCAGCGATGCCATTTAAATTTGGTTCAAAAAATAAAGTGACCGATGAGATTACATTTACTCCAGACGAATTAACAGCATTGCATGATTGGGTTTCTGAAGGAGGGTCGCTTTTAATGTTCGACGAACATGCCCCCATTGATAAATCAGTGACTCCTTTATTCAATAAATTCGGAATTCAATTGTCGATTGGAATTGTATCCGATTCGCTCAACTATGAGACAAAATATACGATACCTGGCAAAGAATCACTGCTCACATTAACCCGAAGCAATGGCCTGCTAAACCCAAATCACCCCATCACGCAAGGTGAGAAAGCGGGCGAACAAATAAACAACATCATGAGCTATGGCGGGGGCGGATTAACAGGTGCGGGCTATACGAATCTTTTCAAACTTTCGCCATCGGCCATCATTACAAAGTACAGTGGTTCCGAAGCTTCGGGGACAGCAAATTCACAGGGATTGGCAGGGAAATTTGGTAAAGGAAAAGTGGTCGCATTAGGCGATTGCAATGGTTTTACGGCCATGTATGTGATGATTAAATCAACGAAATTTTCGGCAGGAATGCAGGTGCCTGAATATGATTGGAAACAATTTGCGTTAAATACGCTGCATTGGCTATCGAAATAAAAACCGTAGGAAACATGTCAAGCCGACGAGCATTTTTAAAACAAAGTTCTGGGATCTTAGGCTTATCGGCCTTGGATTTTACGGCTCCTAAAAAAGCCCTTTTATCTTTTTCCACGCTGGGATGTCCCGCCTGGACTTTTTCGCAGGCGCTCACTCACGCCGCTCAACATCAATACGCAGGCATCGAAATTCGAGGAATTAAAGGCGAACTGGATTTACCCAATAATCCGATATTTTCGGCCTCCAACATAGCCGCGACTAAGCGGGAAGTGGAGGATAAACATATTAAAATTGTCAACTTAGGCTCATCGGCCAATATGCATTTTTTGGATCCCAAGAAACGCCAAAATAATCTAGATGATGCTAAGAAATACATTGATTTGGCACATCAATTAAACTGCCCCTTTATCCGAGTATTTCCTAACGACCTTCCCAAAGATCAGGATGAAAAAGCGACTATCGAGACCATTATACAAAGCCTAATTACCTTAGGTGATTATGCAAAAACGAGTGGGGTAAAAGTGCTGTTGGAGTCCCACGGAAAAGTCATTAAATCCGACATGCTTTTGCACATTATGCAGTCTGCGAATCATGCAAATGTGGGGTTAGTGTGGGACTTCTTTAATATGTGGTCGGTAACGAAAGAGTCGCCTACACAGATGTATGCTTCTTTGAAAAAATACATTTTTCACACGCACATTAAAGATGCCATCTTAACGGAGAAAAGGGAAACTTATACACTTTTAGGTGAGGGAAATTCCCCCGTTAAGGAGGCGCTTCACGCGTTAAAGGCGGGAGGATATCAGGGTTATTACAGTTTTGAATGGGAGAAGCTTTGGCATCCGGAAATTCAAGAACCGGAAATTGCCCTTCCACATTATGCGAAAAACTTTGCCAAAATTTGGGGGTAACCATGAGCACAAAAGAGAAAAGAACATTTGATGCGATTGTCGTCGGCTCTGGGATTAGTGGCGGTTGGTCCGCGAAGGAACTCACCGAAAAAGGACTAAAAACCTTGTTGTTGGATCGAGGCAGAGATGTGAAACATATCGCTGATTATCCTACGACCATGCTGAATCCCTGGGAATTTCCACATCGGGGACAAGTGCCTCTGGAACAAAAAAAAGAGTACAAAACGGCGAGTAAGAATTTTATTTTCACCGAGGCAACCTCTCATTTTTTGACCAAAGATGGTGAACAGCCGTATATCCAAGACAAACCTTATGATTGGATTCAGGCCTATCACGTGGGTGGGCGATCACTCTTGTGGGGAAGGCATACGCAGCGATGGAGTGATTTCGATTTCACCGGT
>JBEDFG010000025.1:0-11200 GCA_041175285.1 Bacteroidota bacterium
TGGCTTTGTCCAGCAAACGAATCCTATATCAGCAGACATTTTTAAGATGGCGGAAGATTTACATATACCAACAGGCAGTCGGGCAGAAAAATATACAGCTCTGTACCCACAAATTGCCAGTTTAGTGCAAGACGAAACTGACCTTACGGCGAACCTTGCGAATATCGCAGCTGCGATCAAGGAAGTTTTCGGTTTCTTTTGGGTGGGGTTTTATTTAGTGAAGGATGATCAGCTTGTTCTTGGACCATTTCAAGGCCCTGTGGCTTGCACGCGCATTCCATTTCATAAAGGAGTTTGTGGGCATTGTTATACAACCGCATCAACTGTCATCGTGCCTGATGTGGATGCATTTCCAGGTCATATTGCCTGTGCATCTGCGTCTAAATCTGAGATTGTCTTGCCTGTAAAAAATCAAGCGGGCTCCGTGACGATGGTGCTTGATGTGGATTCAGATCAACTAAATGATTTTTCTGAAATTGACCAAATAGGTCTCGAGAAAATACTAGGGTTGATTAGCGAAGTTTGGCAATAACCGTTTCACTTCCTACGGGCTTATCACCAATGTTAACGCAGATTTCTGCATCTAATGGAAGGTAAATGTCGATCCGACTTCCAAACTTAATAAAGCCAAATTCTTGACCTTGCGTTACTTGATCGCCTTCTTTGACGTACCAACAAATACGTTTAGCTAGAGCTCCGGCAATTTGGCGAAATAAAATTTCAGTACCATTTTCATGCTTGACTACACATGTCGTGCGTTCATTTTCTGTACTTGATTTTGGGTGCCAAGCAACTAAGTATTTGCCTGGGTGGTATTTGAAATAGGATACAATTCCCGAGATCGGATTGAAATTAACATGCACGTTAATCGGGGACATGAAGATCGAAACCTGCTTGCGTTTTCCTTTAAAATATTCCGTTTCTTCGACTTCCTCGATCACGACTACTTTGCCGTCTGCAGGCGCTATAATGTGATTTGGGTTGATTTCTGTATGACGCGTAGGGACACGGAAAAATTGTAGAATGATCAAATAAAAGAGCGAAGTGATGACAACAATCGTTTCACGTAAATACACATTCTCAGGAAAAAAATAAGCAACAAGGCCATTGATTACCAAAACGATAAGCAATGAACTAATAAGTAGAGATTTTCCTTCGCGGTGTAATGTCATCTGTCTTTTGGAATTTACAAGTTTCAAAATTAGCCATTTTTGTTGAAAAATTTGGCATAAATTCCTGACCAATGCCTAAGATTTTTTTAATTTTTAAATTAAAAAATTGCATTTTTAACTTTTTAAAGTCATCCTATGCGTCGTTTCGGGCTTTTGTTTTTCTTATTGGCATGCCTTTCCGGGTCTCCTGCGAAAGCTCAATATTTCAAATGGAAAGAATCAGGCTCCTCTAGTTTTTTACGTCTTGACTTTGAAAATCAAGAAATTTACAGGTGTGTTGATGGAATAAATTGGCAATTTGTAAGTAAAGCTCTTCTGATAGATGCCAATACTGCTGATTTTTTTTCAACTGATCGCGGGGTTAATGAATATAAAATTCCAAACTCGGATCTATATTACTTGACTATTCATTGTACCGGTCAAGTATATCGAATCAATAAATCTACCTGGGAAATTCGACGAATTGATCATACCTTTTTCCGAGGAGCCAATTGTAAATCTTATCAGTTTTATCGAAAGGGTAAATTGTACTCTTTTGGTGGTTATGGCTTTTGGCAATCTACAAACATCCTCAGCGAATTTAATTTTAAAGGTGGTGAATGGAATAGCATTCAAGCTAATGGAGATATTCCCAAGGCAATTACTTTTAGTCCTTCGGGTTATTGCCCTACTAAGGATCGATTTATCACGATGGCCAATAGTAAATTGAATGATACTGAGCTGCATAATACAACTGAGTTTGACTGGAATATTTATGAGTATAATTTTGAAACCAAGGAATTTCAAACGGTAGGTGAAGTTAAGTTGCCTGTGATTAAAGATTTTTTTAGCAAGGATTACAGTCGGAATTACCTCTTCAATGGACGTTATATGGTCATGGTGGATTTAGTCCAACAAACCTATAACTGGGATTCTATTTTCATTATCGATGTCGTAGACGGGTATAAAGTGTATCGCTGGAAAAATCCAGAACGCGTTCATATTCGTGATGGGCATTCAGACGAAAGTTTGGAAAAGTTGACGCATTTATCAGGAGATACGCTAGTCTTTACAAATGCACCCACAAGTTACCCTTACAAAACGGCAGGTTATTCTAAATTAGCTTTGACCCAAATAATTGCAGATAGCGACTATTTAGGACCCATTACTCAAGATACCTGGGTGAATGAATTTATGAAAATAGGCTTAATTAGCTTGGCCGTGCTTGTTTTCATGTTGGTGTTAGCGATGCTCGTTGCCATCAGAAACCGACGTAAAAAGAAACAATTGTTCATCTTACTGGGGGAAAATGAAAAGCAATTTTTAGACTTTATGCTGTTGAATTACCGACAAGGGTATGTGACGGGACATCAAATTATCGCGTTCTTCGGCAAGCACAAGAGCTCACCGGAATCGCAAAGACAATTCCGGTCTAAACTCATGGAAAATTTCACAAAAGCCATCGGCCTCATTTATCCAGGCGAAGAAGTCCTAGATATTCAGACAGATGAAAAAGATCAGCGGATGCTCATTTATCGCCTGAAGGCCGACATGTACGATCGCTTAAGTCGCTTATAAATTCTTCTCTAAAAAGTCAGTCATCATTTGATACAAATGTAAGCGGGTATTTCCACCACTTATACCATGATTTCGGTTCGGGTAATAGAAACTTTGGAATTGCTTATTCGCTTTGATCAACGCCTCTTCGAGCGCCACTGAATTTTGAAAGTGAACATTGTCATCCCCCGTGCCATGCACAAGCAATAAATTTCCTTTTAATTTATCTACGTGATTTACCGGAGAATTGTCATCATATCCATGCGGATTTTCCTGCGGTGTCCGCTGGTAACGCTCAGTATAAATAGAGTCATAAAAACGCCAGTTTGTTACCGGTGCGACTGAAATGGCCGCTTTGAATACGGAAGCTCCTTGCATGAGGCAATTTGCCGACATAAATCCACCATAGCTCCAGCCCCAAATACCAATTCTCGAAGCGTCTACATAGGGTAAGCCACCTAAATATTTAGCAGCAAAGATTTGATCCTCCACCTCAATTTTGCCCAAGTTTTGATACGTTATTTTTTTGAACGCCACACCGCGCGCTCCTGTTCCTCGATTGTCTATGCAGTAGATCAAATATCCTTTTTTCAATAACATTTGATACCAATAAAAATCGGCACCCGGAAACGCATCCAATACCTGTTGGCTCCCCGGCCCACCATAAACATGCATCAAAACCGGATATTTTTTATTCGGATCAAAGTTGGCCGGCTTAATCGTATAGCCATTCAAATGATCTCCATTCGCCAAAGGAATCTCAAAGAATTCACGCGTAGAAATTCCATACTCGGCTATTTGGCTCACTAATTTTGCATTGTCTTCTAATACACGCATCAATCCGGATTTGGTATTATTCAACGTGATTTTAGCAGGACTTTTAGCCGAACTGTGTGTCAGAATAAAATAAGAATAGTCAGGGCTAAACGTCGCTGTATTAGTTCCTGTTACTCCCGCAATTAATTTCTTGCCCGTTCCATTTAATTGAATTTGGTACACATCTCGACCAATAGGTGTGCGCTCTGTTGAATTGAAATAAAGCGTTTTAGTCTTTTCGTCATAACCGTATAAGTCATCTACTTCCCAATTACCCTGTGTGATCGCTTGTTGTTTTCCTGTCGCGATGTCCTGCAGGTAAATATGTTTATACCCACTTTTCTCAGATGTGAAAATGAAATTTTTTTGGTCATTCAAGTAGGTGATGTCATTTCCAATCGATTCGATTTCGATGGATGTGTCCGACTTTTCCTCGTAGACAACCGTATCGTTTGCCTTGCTAATGCTGTGATGGATTAATTCCATGTGATTTTGCAAGCGATTTAAACGAATAAATACCAAAATATCGGCGCTTTTCGTCCATTTCATTCGTGGGATATATTGGTCTTTGATAGGGCCAACGTCCACTTTTTGGATGGACGCATTTTCGATGTTGGCAATCGACAAGCTGACAATTGAATTAGCTTCGCCTGCTTTGGGATATTTGTATCTGTAATCTTTGGGATATAAATCACCCCACATTTGCATATTGTATACAGGCACTTGAGTTTCATCAAACGTGTAGAAGGCAATTTTTTTACTGTCCGGTGACCATGCAAACGCTTTTGAGAATGAAAATTCTTCTTCATATACCCAGTCGCAAACCCCGTGAATAATCGCATTTGTTTTGCCAGATGTAGTAATCGCTTTTTCTGCACCCGTGGCTAGGTCTACCCAGTATAAGTTATTCTCGCGAACGAAGCCTACTTTTTTGCCATCCGGTGAAAAGCTGGCATGCATTTGTTTGCCTCCAGCGACCAATAATTTTAAGCTCTGTGTCGCACGATCAAACACATAATTTGTTTCCGTGGAACTTCTGCGATAGATGGCTTCTGATGCAGTTCCAATAAGAATCTTTTGTTCATCGGAAGAAAGGCTGAACTTTTGCACGCGTATAGTCTCTCCAGAGGCCGTTTTGGTGCCTTTTTCATCGAAGAGTACCTCCGACTTACTCGGATCTTGCACGTTGGTTTTTACAATTTTACCAGCCTTCAGTTCCAAATACGATTGGCCATCTGGAGTCCAATTTAGGTTTTGAATACCTTTTTGTTGGAACGTTCCATTTTTCCAAATATCAGCTAATGTGATGTCTTTTTGAGCGTGTAGCTGTATACTACATAGGAATAAAAACCCAAGGAGGTGAAGTGTAATTTTCATGTGTTTATTTTTGAAGTAGGTTAATTTTGGAATATCACGATGGGATCCGTTTCCACCGTGTTGCTGACATTTTTCGCATTGTCGCGAATAAATATCTGAAATTTTAACGTATCGTTGAATGGGGTAAATCTTGGTGAATAGCCTTTATAGAAAGCATAAACGAACTGCGTAGAATAGGCAATCGAACCTTCAATCGCACCCGTTTTTTGGTCCGGGTTGAAATTGAAATTCATAAGTCCACCCAACGGAGGTGTAAAGGTAACAGGGGCATATGTGCCGTTTTTCTTGTGTAAAACAGCCACCTCAAAGTTCCTGAAATCTTTGTATTGTGTGCTGGATTTGAGTTGTGTCTCGGTTAATCCTAAATCCCCATCCCCATCTTGGAATGAAATATGCATGACCACCGAATCTAATTTTGTTTTGCCCCCGAATCCATCATTACTAACCTTTGTGAATTTCTCGATTTTCTGGAATTTAATGGCGGGTGTTGCCGACCATTCAGGCTCTTTTAAGCAAGAGCTTAGTAGGGCGAGGGCAAGGAGCCAACCAGAATAATGAGTCATTTTGGACATAGTTCGTAAAGTTAATGATTTGGTTTAATTTTGTTCGATTATTCAAAAAAAGCAATGCAGATTGAGTTGAACATGTGGGAATCTTGGCGTTCAAAACTGAGGGAGAAAGTACTCGGGATGAGTCAGGCCTACTTTGAAGCAATTGCTTTAGAGATGTTTCAATTTACGTTTGCACATAATTCGTTGTACCGTCAGTATGTAGAATTGCTGCAAGTGGATCCGCAGTCTGTGAAGTCTTTAGCGGATATTCCATTTTTGCCCATTGAGTTATTTAAGAATCATCGTGTTCAAACGGGTACTGCTCCGGTTTTATTTGATTTTGAAAGTTCAGGGACAACTGGTCAAATTCCCTCCAAACACCCCGTTTGTGATCCGGAGTTTTATCAACTACAGTCGAAACGGATTTTCGAATCGGCTTACGGCCCTTTAACAGATTATCATATTTTTGCGCTTTTACCTTCGTATTTAGAACGGAGTACCTCTTCGTTGGTATTTATGATGGACTATTTCATCAAGGAATCAGGCTCATCTATCTCCGGTTTTTTCCTAAATCAATACGAAGAATTAGTAAGCCAAATCAAAAAAGCACTTCAAACCGATCGAAAAATTTGGGTCATGGGGGTAACCTTTGGCTTGTTGGACTGGGTCGACTCAGGTCAAGATTTTTCTTTTTGGCATGAAGCAGTCGCACAAGGTCGAATTGTGGTGATGGAAACGGGTGGTATGAAAGGGCGCCGGGAGGAGTGGATTCGAGATCGGGTACATGAATTTTTAAAATCAGCGATGGGCTTACAGCATATAAGCTCTGAGTATGGGATGACCGAATTGTTTTCTCAAGCCTATGCGGCTGCGGATGGAATTTTTACGCCGGGAGTTTCCATGCGTATTCAATTGCGAGAAGTGACGGATCCTTTTGCCAAAGTTACGAAGCCAGGTCGCGTGGGTGGTATTCAAATCATTGATTTGGCGAATATCGATTCATGTCCATTTATTGAAACCCGAGATTTGGGTTCGATGGAGGAAGATGGGGTTCGATTTAAGGTATTGGGGCGATTTGATAATTCAGAAATCCGCGGATGCAACTTGATGGTTGATCAGGGATGGGGCACTAGCCAAGCAGAACCGTCGGTATAAAATTCGTTTTTCCAAATAGGCACTTCCTTTTTCAAGGTATCAATTAGCCATTCGCAGGCTTTAAAAGCCTCCGCCCGATGGATCGAGCAAACGCCGATGATTACGGCGATATCACCAATTTCTAGTTTGCCTGTCCGATGTGACACACTAATCTTACGAATCGGCCATTGCGATGCGGCTTCGGTCGCGATACGTTCCATTTGTTTTTTGGCCATGGCATTATAGGCTTCCATGGTTAAATTTTCGACATCCTTATTCTGATTTTTATTGCGAATAGTTCCCACAAACAGGCAGATTCCGCCAGCTTCTGGATCTTGCAGAAATTGATACGTTTGGTCGATGGAAAGTGCCGTTTCACTCAGCAAAATTTGCGTGCTCATTTTCTAGAATAAGTGATGTAGCTGAATTGGTATGCATTTTTCTCGTCGGTGATACCACGTTCCTTCTCCGTTACCTCCCAAATTTCCGATGAAATTTCAGGGAAAAATGCATCTCCTTCGAAAATATCATGTAATAGCGTGACTAAAATCTGATCCGCCACAGGCAAACTTAAGGCATATATTTCAGCGCCGCCTACGATGTAAATATCTTCTCGTGTGATGGATTTTGCTTTTAAAATAGCTTCTTCGACTGAATTGGCTAGGATTACTCCTTCAATTTGTAAATCTGTTTGCCTGCTGATCACAATCGTGGTGCGATTAGGAAGTGGCTTGCCGATGGATTCAAATGTCTTGCGGCCCATGATGATCACATGTCCGGTGGTCAACGCTTTGAATCGTTTTAAGTCGGCCGGCAAATGCCAAATCAACGTATTATTTTTTCCAATCACTCGATTTTCATCGAAGGCTACTAAAATTTTTAGCACGATTTTAGGTTTTAATTGTCAAAAATAAGGGATTTTTTGTCGGAACGCAGACTGTTAATTTTATTTTCAAAAACGCTTCCCTTTTCGGGCGTAAAGCCCTAATTTTGTACAATTTTTGAGCCTAGTCCTTAGGTGGTCAAAATAACTAGTCAATACCCTTAAAATTAACACACCCTGTGCCTAAAGATTCGTCGATTAAATCTGTCCTAATTATTGGTTCTGGTCCTATTGTGATTGGTCAAGCCTGTGAATTTGATTATTCTGGTTCTCAAGCCGCACGTTCTTTACGAGAAGAAGGCATTGAAGTAATCTTAATCAATTCAAATCCGGCCACCATCATGACGGATCCCATGAATGCGGATCATGTGTATTTGAAACCATTAGAGAAGGCTTCGATTATTCATATTTTAGAGAATCATCAGATTGATGCTGTTTTGCCTACCATGGGTGGCCAAACAGCCTTGAACTTGGCGATCGATTGCGATGCAGCCGGGATTTGGGAAAAATATGGGGTGCGAATTATTGGGGTAGATATTGCCGCGATTGAGACGACGGAAGATCGGGAGAAATTCCGTTTAAAGATGATCGAAATCGGTGTAGGTGTTTGTAAAGGACGTACAGCTCGCTCATTCCTGGAAGGGAAAGAGATTGCGCAGGAGACCGGTTTTCCATTAGTGATTCGTCCTTCATTTACATTGGGCGGAACAGGTGGAGGTTTTGTCCATGATCCCAAAGATTTTGATGCAGCTTTGAATAAAGGTTTGCATGCTTCTCCTACCCATGAGGTGTTAGTCGAGCAATCGATTATGGGTTGGAAAGAATATGAATTAGAATTATTGCGTGATAATTTAGGGAATGTCATCATCATTTGTTCGATTGAGAACTTTGATCCGATGGGTATTCACACAGGTGATTCGATTACGGTGGCTCCTGCGATGACGTTGCCAGATACGATTTACCAACGCATGCGTGACATGGCCATCAACATGATGAATGCGATCGGTCAATTTGCAGGTGGTTGCAACGTACAATTCTCTTTGAATCCAGAAACGGATGAAATTATCGCGATTGAAATCAACCCACGTGTATCTCGCTCGTCGGCCTTAGCCTCGAAAGCAACAGGTTACCCTATTGCCAAAATTGCTGCTAAAATGGCGATTGGATACAATCTAGATGAATTAACAAACGCAATTACGGGAACAACATCAGCTTATTTTGAGCCTGCTTTGGACTACGTAATCGTAAAAGTACCTCGCTGGAACTTCGATAAATTCAAAGGTGCTGATCGTACTTTAGGATTGCAAATGAAGTCGGTAGGAGAGACCATGGGTATCGGTCGCAACTTCCAAGAAGCCCTACAAAAAGCATGTCAATCGTTAGAGATTAAGCGTAACGGTATGGGTGCGGATGGCAAGGAATTACGCGATCAAGATGCGATCATGCACTCGTTGGCAAATCCATCTTGGAACCGCTTGTTCCATATCTATGATGCGTTTAAGATGGGGATTTCGTTTAAGACGATCCAACAAGCCACGAAGATTGACAAATGGTTCTTGAATCAAATTGAAGATTTGGTGCGTGTAGAGAAGGAAATCGAGAAATACACGATTTCAAATGTTCCCAAAGAATTGTTGGAAGAAGCGAAGCACAAAGGTTTTGCAGATCGCCAAATCGCACATACACTTCGTTGCCTAGAATCTGAAGTTTATGATGTCCGAAATAAAATGGGCATCAAGCGTATTTACAAATGCGTAGATACTTGTGCGGCAGAATTTGAGGCGAAGACGCCTTATTACTACTCGACATTCGGACAAGAAGGTGCTGCGGTACTGGATAATGAGTCGATAGTGACGACTAAGAAAAAGGTCGTGGTGCTTGGTTCAGGACCAAACCGCATCGGCCAAGGAATTGAATTTGACTATTCATGTGTTCACGGGGTGTTAGCTGCCAAAGAGGCTGGTTATGAGACGATTATGATCAACTCGAACCCAGAGACAGTGTCAACTGACTTTGATATCGCAGATAAACTATATTTTGAGCCTGTATTCTGGGAGCACGTTTATGATATTATCCAACATGAAAAACCGGAAGGTGTGATTGTTCAGTTGGGTGGTCAAACAGCCTTGAAATTAGCTGAAAAATTATCGAAGTATGGTATCAAGATTTTGGGTACTTCCTATGAAGCCTTAGATTTAGCTGAAGATCGCGGTGCATTCTCAAGCTTGTTGAAAGATTTAGAAATTCCATATCCAAAATTTGGGGTATGTGAAGATGCTGATAATGCCGTGGCCTTAGGTCGCGAATTAGGTTATCCATTGTTGGTTCGTCCTTCATATGTATTGGGTGGTCAATCGATGAAGATTGTCATCAACGAGCAAGAGTTAGAACAACATGTGGTAGATATTTTGCGTGATATTCCGGGGAATAAAATTTTATTAGATCACTTCTTAGAGAATGCGATTGAAGCGGAGGCGGATGCGATTTGCGATGGGGAAGATGTATACATCATTGGTATGATGGAGCATATTGAGCCGGCAGGTATTCACTCAGGTGATTCGCACTCGGTGTTGCCTCCGTTTGATTTGTCGGAAAATGTCATGAAGCAGATCGAAGATCATACGCGTAAAATTGCGGTGGCATTGAAGACAAAAGGTTTATTGAACATTCAGTTTGCCGTGAAGGATGAGGTGGTTTACATCATCGAAGCGAATCCTCGTGCATCTCGTACGGTTCCATTTATTTGCAAGGCCTACCAAGAGCCTTATGTGAATTATGCGACCAAAGTCATGTTAGGAGATAAGAAGGTGAAAGATTTCAATTTCAAACCGGTTAAGAAGGGTTATGCCATCAAGATTCCGGTATTCTCGTTCTCTAAATTTCCGAATGTAAATATGGAATTGGGGCCAGAGATGAAGTCGACAGGTGAAGCGATTTATTTCATAGATGATTTGAAAGATGATTTCTTCCGTAAGGTTTATGGAGAGCGAAATTTATACCTAAGTAGATAAGATGTTAAAACTTATTGCCCTTATTTTAGTTTTTATCTACGTGGTGATGCCATTGCTTCGTTTTTTGATGAAGGCATTTGTCATTACGCAGGTACATAAAAAAATGTCAGAGCAAGAAATTCGATCGAAGCAACAAGCAGCTAAGTCCCGAAAAGAAGGTACTATTGACGTGGATTATGTGCCACCCAAAACGAAGGCGAAGTCGGATGATGTCGAAGGAGATTATGTTCCTTATGAAGAAGTGAAAGATTAATATGGTGAAGCGGATATTTCTTTATTTCATGTTTTTTACTTGCCTTTTAACAAAAGATGGAATCTCGTATGCCTTTGATAAATTGAAGGAGAATTCAGAAATATCACTTCTCACTAATATGGAGTGGGAAGATTCCGCAGAAGAAGAAGGTTCATCGGAAGACTGGCTGAATCATTCCTCTATTATTGACTTAGTTCCTCAAATAGCTATTGAAAAATTAATTAATACCTCTTTCCCTGAACGGAATGAGTCTGAGTTAAATGTGCTCTTAGAGCAAGTGAGTCCCCCTCCCCGCATGGCGTAATTACGCGTGCAAATTTGAAACAAAATCAGAATAATTTCTTGTAACATATGCTGCTAAAGCATATAAACCAACGGTATGAAAATATACGCTTATGCGTCTGTATTTATCTGTTTGGTTTTTAATGGATTTGCTCAGGGGAAGCACTATAAAAACCAGATAAATA
>JBEDFG010000026.1:0-11174 GCA_041175285.1 Bacteroidota bacterium
ACGGGCTCCGACAAACGTAATTTGCGTTCGAATGAAGCTGCGATTAAATATTTACTCATGGGCGCATTTGCAACGGGTATTTTACTATTTGGTATAACATTAGTTTACGGCGCAACCCGATCGTTTTATGTATCTAATATTGCTAATGCAATTGCAAGTACACCGAAAGAATCTATGCCAACTTTCCTTTATGCGGGTATTCTGTTAATGTTGGTGGGCATGTTATTTAAAGTTTCGGCTGCTCCATTCCATTTTTGGACACCAGATGTATATGACGGAGCGCCAACCATCTTTACGATGTTTATGTCGACAGTCGTAAAAACGGCTGGATTTGCTGCCTTATTCCATGTGTTTTCTGGCATGTTTGGAGGATTGTATAATACATGGGCACTTCCCGTATATTTTATAAGTATGTTCACCTTGGTCGTTGGAAATGTGACGGCGGTATACCAACAGAGCATGAAGCGAATGCTTGCTTATTCTAGCATATCGCATGCTGGATATATGTTAATGACTATTTCCGCAAACCAATCTTCAACAACATCTACCATATTATATTACTCTTTGGCTTATACTCTAGCAACGGTAACGGCCTTTGCGATTTTCAAAATCGTTTCGGAATATCAAACAGGTCGTGTGGAGAAACCAGAAAATTTTCAAGCATTTGAAGGTTTAGCTAAACAAAATCCTTTACTAGCATTTTGCTTAAGCGTTTCTCTTTTGTCTTTAGCTGGTATTCCTTTAACTGGTGGCTTTTGGGGGAAATTCTTTGTTTTTGCAGACACGTTCCACCGCAACATAACCTATTCAATCATTGTCGCTATATTGATGTCGGCTGTAGGAATTTATTATTACTTCAAAGGAATTATTGCCGCATACTTTAAGTCAAGCGAGTTGGAAACCATCCATATTCCTGCACTTTACAAGATAGCCCTAGTTTTGAGCACATTGGGAACGCTGGTATTAGGACTTTATCCAACAATTGTCAAAACATTATTTTAAGCAGCTATTGATTTGAAAAAGGAATCAAGCCTATTTAATCGCAAAGATTTAATCGCATATTTTATCATTGCGGGAATTGGGGCTATGATTCAATTGATGGCTGGAGGTTTGCTCAAGGATTGGTTTCGAATGTCCTACGAATCGACCATTTTACCTGCCTATTTCGTGTCATTGATTGTAGGCTTTGTACTAACCAAATTATTTGCATTTAACGCACGTCAAACCAAACAGACACGACGTGAAATGGTTAAATTTTTAATGGTTGCTACATTTTCGGGGTTTGTAACCTGGTTTTTCAGTGTCATGCCATATGCCTTTATCGCGCGACATTATCCAGACTTTTTTATTCAAATACCCTATTCGATCAAGCGTGTAAATATGACACAGGTGGGTACGACTGTGAATGGCATGGGATTCAGTTTTGTATCAAACTATGTTTTACACAAATCCTTCACCTTCAAAAGCAGCGGTTTTTATGACCGTTTCAAGGATTTAATCAAGTAAATCCGCCCTGAATTTCGAAAATCAACCCCTATTACTTAAGTAAAACTTAAGTTTCTTAAGAACTAAAGTGGCCGATACGCAAATCCAAGGCCTATTTTCGAAAAAAACACCTCAAAACTTAAAAAAATCTTAAAATTTTAAGCATTTCTTTGTGTATTACAATTTTTCCTACTACTTTTGAGACTCAAACCTTAAAATATTACAAAAATGAAAAAAGTATTCGCTTTAGCTTTCGTTGCTGGTATGGTAACTTTAGCATCTTGTGGTGAGAAAAAAACTGAAGCTGCTGCTGATTCAGTTGCTGTTGATACTGCTGCTGCTGCACCAGTTGATTCTGCTGCTGCTGACACTGCTGCTGCTGACACTGCTGCTGCTAAATAATTTTAGCCAAGCTACAGAAAAGAGTCCTTCACTTGTGGAGGACTTTTTTTATGCCCACGAATGACGAAAAGCAAAAAAATAGAATCATTCTTCGATCACTTCCCACCAGAAGTGGCAGAGTATTGCTTTCAATTATGGCAAGACCATCCATTCGACTTCATTGTATCCAAAGCGCGCGATTCCAAACTTGGTGATTTTCGATTTTCGCCAACAAAAGGATATCAAATTACGGTAAATCACAACCTCAATCCTTACGCTTTTTTAGTTACTTACATCCACGAAGTAGCGCATCGCGTCACCTATGACATTCATAAAAATAAAGTTAATCCTCACGGCAATGAGTGGAAACGGAATTTCTACGAACTATTCGAGCCCATACTAGATGAGGAATTACTCCCTCCAGCACTTGTACTCGTTTTAAAAGATTATTTGCAGAATCCAGCCGCTACCTCAAACGGATACGCCCCTTTAGTTTCCATTCTAGCGACTTTTGATAAGCAACCAGCTTCCGGCATTCGACTCGTGGACTTAGAAGAGGGAAAAGTGTTCCAACTAAAAAACCTGATCTTGATCAAAGGGAAACTTCGTAGAACCCGCTACATTTGTCAAGATACTCAATCAAGGAAAAATTATTTAGTTGCCAAAAACGCATATGTACAACCGCAAGAACCTTTGGCGTAAATACCCATTAATTGGCATTTTACTCGTTGGACTACCTCTTGCTACCTTGGCACAAAGCATCCTCAAGCAAGGCACATGGCACCGAATTGCAATCGCACAATCAGGATTTTATCGGATCGATCAATCATGGCTGAGTAAACATCTGATTTCCGGAGATCCGCGAAAATTCGGATTATATTCATCTCCATCCGGCATGCTACCGCAGGATCCAGCCAACGCAACTGCGTTTAATCTTACACCTATACCGATAGCAATTGAAGGTGAGGCAAATGGACAATGGGATGCTGGGGACCAACTCCTATTTTGGGGGGATTCTCCACACAAGCTAACATATGATGTAAAAACCTTGACTTGGAACCAAGAAACACACGCATATTCCGATTCAAGTTATTATTTCCTGCGTACAGATGACCCGAATCCATTACGATTAAATAGCTTGGAACCAACTAAAGGCACCGGAAATCCATTAAACTTTGCTCAGACACTATCTCGATACGAGCCTGAAAAGTATAACCTCATCCAATCCGGACGAACATGGCTCGGTGATGCATTTTACGGATCAGGGAATTTAGCCCTACAATACGCGCTCAAAGATGCTGTAATTGACCAAAAGGTAAATTTAAAAGCGCGCTTTTATTCCGGTGGAATTGCACCTGGAAAATTCACGATCAATATCCCCGGAAATTCACCCATCCCGCTCGAAATACCAGCTATCTCAGGAAATCGCTATGATCAAAAAGCATTTTCTAAAGATTTGAATCAAACGATTGAGTTAGGTTCCTCTGCCGATCAATGGAATTGGTCAATTAATTATCAATCAACATCAGGCACTGGATATTTAGACTATGTCCAGTTAACTTATTCGCGTAAATTCAATCCAGAAAATGACCTTCCCCTGTATTTATTCTCAAATACGCGCGACACAACTGTTAATCTACAAATTCCAAACTTGCCATCTTCGAGTATCATTTGGCTTAAAAATGGAGAAAATTTGTGGCAGCAATTAAAAAAAACCGGCCCAGAAATGGAAATTCGAATTTCACCTGGCAGCCGTTTGGCCATTGGAAATTCATCGAAAGCCCTTCATCCTATCTATGTGTCACGCGTGGCGAATCAAGATATTTTAGACCAGGATCCCCAACTAAAACTAATCATCATTACGAGTCCTCTGTTAATGTCCGCGGGCTCAAAACTAGCAAAATTCAAAACCAGCATTCAAAAAATACCAAGTCAAGTTGTTACCACCAAGCAGATTTACCAAGAATTTTCAGGAGGGAAACAAGATGTGAGTGCGATCAGAAACTACTTAAAGGCATTGTCTCGGCAAACCGACCTACGCTATGTAATTTTATTGGGAGATGCATCAATCGATTATAAAGGTAAATCGACCGTGGCCAGTGCATTAGAAAAAAACTGCTATGTGCCTACGTATCAAAGCCTTGAATCCATGGAGCCCTTATTGAGTTATTCATCGGATGATTATTTTGGAATAATTGATGCCAATGCGGGAGATTGGGAAATCACGCAACCCAATATGCAATTAGCAGTCGGACGTATACCCGCGAAAAATCCGGATGAGGCCAACATGTTTGTCCAAAAATTAATGGATTATCAGAGCAAGCCATCACCGAGTGTAACTCGTCCCTTTCGATTTAGTTGGGTCGCAGACGACGGCGATTTTTCAATTCACATGCAAGATGCAGAGGATTTTTCCACGAGCCTGCAAAATGGAAACTTCGCATTTGACTACCAAAAGACATATTTGGATCAGTACCCCATGGAAACAGCCAATGGCCAATTCACCTCAGCGGCAGCAAAAAAACAAGTTTTGGCGTTATTTTCGCAAGAAGCAGATTTTATTCATTTTGTGGGACATGGATCAGAAAGTGGCTGGACGGATGAAAAGATTTTAACCAATAATGATTTAGTTGGACTTCGAAATAGCAATCATCTTCCCATACTCCTAACGGCAACTTGTCAATTTGGTCGCTTCGATGACCCGAATCAATTGTCTGGTGGCGAAATTGCCCTATTATCCCCACAAGGTGGCGCAATCGCACTGATGAGTACCACAAGACCTGTATTTCAAAGTAGTAATTATGCGTTTGGAAAAGCATTTTACAATTATTTATTGACCCATGTTCAGGCCTCTTCATACCGGCTAGGTGATTTATTTAAAGATGCGAAGAATGCAAGCAAAACAGGGGTCATCAATCGAAATTTAAGTTTATTGGGCGATCCAAGTAGTCCGCTTCCTTGGCAAACAAATGGAGTAAACATTAGTCCGACAGGCGCAAATTGGTTAGCCAAAACGGATAATCAGGAAGATGGTCAGGCGACTGCATTTTATTATGCCGAAAATTCCGCTGCAAAAACATTGGGCACGAAGGGAAATGCATTCACTTATGTAGTGCCGGGTGAACTGATTGGCAAATCTGCGCATTCAGTCAAACAGGGAATTGCGACTATTACCTCGAACAATATCCCAGTATCCGGAAAAAATCTGGAGCTAAAACTGGTGGGCCAAACGAAATCGGGAAAATCTGTATCGGGCTATCAAGTGGTGCAAAAAAAATCGGATGATCTAGTTGACACCCAACCACCTAAAATTCAAATCTCATTTCCTGACGAGCTAAACCTTAATTCGTTTTCAGCCAATCCATCCATTGTTACTCGGATATCGGATGACCAAGGATTGCGATGGAAAGGCCCCCAAAATGAAAATTCCTACCTAACATTGAATGACACCTTACAAATTCCGATTCTTGCCTTTTGGGAACCCGAGGTAGATACCCCAAATCAAGGAAGCCTTCGTTATACATTTCCTAAACTCAAAGCTGGGAATTATAAAGTGCGGGTGAATTGTTGGGATATAAACAATAATGCGAGTGCGCAATCGTTTACTTTCACAGTGGGAGACAGCCCAGAGGCAAACGTGCCGTGGAAGCTATATCCAAATCCAGCTCAGCTGATGATGACTTATCGTATGCCTTATAGTCGGGTGTGGAGCTCAGATCGATACGAGTTAACGATGTACAATTTACTAGGCGAGCGGGTTTATAATCAAACAGGGGACTTGAATCAGGTTACGAGTCAGGAGGCCGGATTTGAATTCCCAGTGGATAAACTTGGCGCAGGTACAATGGGGTTTGTATGGATAAAAATCATAGACAATGAAGGTAAAATCATTGAAACCGTTAAATCTAAAATATTGACCCTAAAATAAATTTTGACAAAGATTTTTTTTAAATCTCAAACTTTTACCTTAAAAATAACTATTTTTGAATCTAGCTTTAATGCTAAGAGACTCTCTTATAAATTTAATACAATGACAACGAATAATTCGATCATCCAAAAAGTAGTATTTACTTTAGTTGCTGTTTCAATTAGCACACTATCCTTTGGACAATTACCAACAAACGTTTTGGGCCAAACTAACGCGGGTCGCGTTCCTACACCGACGATGTTGTTTTTAAATGTTTCTCCAGATGCTCGTTCAGCAGGTATGGGTGATGCAGGTGTTGCCATTTCATCAGATGTAAACGCGATTTACTGGAATCCAGCTAAATTAGCTACAGCAGATAAAGATCTAGGTTTTGCTATTTCATACACTCCATGGTTACGTAATTTAGTTAACGACATGGCATTGTATAACATCGCTGGATACAAGAAAACATCGAAAGATCAAGCATTCGGATTTTCAATCAACTACTTCGATCAAGGTTTATTTCAAGCAACTACGGCGAATGGAACAAGTGCAGGTAACTTCAATTCAAAAGAATACGCTTTAACTGTTGCTCACGCTCGTAAATTATCAAATGCGCTTTCTTTAGGCGTAAACTTAAAATACATTAACTCTAATTTAACAGGTGGTTATGTTGCTCAAGGCTCACAAATGAAGCCGGCGCAAACAGTTGCTGCTGACTTAGCATTATACTGGAATTCGGTTTCAGAGAAAAACTGGAATTTAACTTACGGTTTAGTTTTATCTAACATCTCAGGTAAAGTTTCTTATGGTGGTTTGGATAAAAACTTCATCCCAACTAACCTACGTGTTGGTGTTGCAGCAGCTAAAAACATCGATGAGAAAAACAAGTTGACATTGACTTTGGATTTAAACAAATTAATGGTTCCAACACCACAATCAGTTGATGCAAATGGAAATGTAACAGGTACTGACCCGAACAACACAACAGCAATTGGTGGAATTTTCGGATCATTATTTGATGCTCCAGACGGATTCGGCGAAGAATTAAAAGAAGTAACTGCTTCTTTAGGTGCTGAATATCTTTACAATAACACGTTCGCGATTCGTGGTGGATATTTCAACGAAAGCGCTATGAAAGGCGATCGTAAATATTTCACGATGGGTGTAGGATTTAAATTAGACCAAAAATATGGTTTTGATTTCGCTTACTTAGTTCCAACAGGTTCAAGCAGCCCATTAGCTAACACATTACGTATTTCATTATTGGCTGCTATCAACCAAGAAAGAAAATAATCTAACGACTTTCGTTTAGCAAATGACATCTCTCGAGATGTCATTTGTGTTTTAAGCCTATACCTAACAAAAGCATGCTTGATCGGACATTGGCTCCTCCTGCCTACCCCATTGAATGGATTCAATTTCCATCCACCAATACGTTTACAACAAAACTAGGAGTTTCAATTCATTCGATCTCTTTAGGGGAACAACCCGTTTTCAAATTCGAATATACGATTCAAGCTGGAGCAAGTGAAGCTCAAAAAGCAGGTGTTGCAAGTTTAACCGCTATGTTGATGAAGCGTGGAACAAAACAGCATACGGCACAAGAATTAAATCAGAAATTTGATTTTTTCGGAGCTTTCTGGGAAGTGCAATCGAGCCTTGACCATGCCACCTTTACGGTCTATGGTTTAACGAAACACTTTGAATCACTCATGCCCTTGGTTTTTGAAATCATTCAAAACGCCTCCTTTCCCGAAGAAGAGTTTGAGAAAGAAATGGCAATTGAGATTCAAAAGAATAAATTAAATTGGCAAAAAACAGCATTTAGTGCGAGTCAAATATTTCGAGCTCAACTTTTCCCATCTGATCCTTATGGGCGTGTCAGTAATGTGGCAAGTCTTCAAGAAATTACGCGGGAAGACCTAGTGAATTTCCACCGCACTTATTGGTTAGGCCAACAACCTACTATTTTTCTTTCGGGGCAAATTAGCCCGGATGCCATCGCTTGCGTTGCCTCTTATATTGACAAATCTAGTAAGCCAACCATCACGACAATCGAACGACCATCCATTGTTTCAACACCTGCGATAAGTACGCATGAGTCACGCGAAAATGCCTTACAATGTTCGATTCGGATGGGCCAAGTAAGTATGAATCGTCAGAATCCTGACTACTATAAATTCAGCGTTTTAAATACAATTTTGGGAGGATTTTTCGGCTCTCGTTTACAAAAAAACATCCGAGAAGAAAAAGGATTTACTTATGGAATTTCGTCTTCTATTGTCCCCTTAAAACGAGCGGGATATTGGGCTGTAGGCACGGACGTAAATAAAGAAAACGCTTCGGAAACATGTAGTGAAATCCGGAGAGAAATTCAGGTATTACAAACAAATTTAGTTCCTTCAGATGAACTAGAAATTGTCAAAAGTTATTTGATGGGTAGCTTTACCGGGGAGCTGACACAGGCATTTGATATTGCCGACAAACTCAAAGTGATTTATTTAGAGGGATTGCCAATTGATTTTTACGATCAATTCCAGCATCAAATCATGGCTTGTACCTCGAAAGATTTGAGAGAACTAGCTAATCAATACCTAGACCCCTCAAATCTTCACGAAGTTATAGTAGGCGCAATTTAGAATCGCGCTAATTCACGGAATTCATTCACACGACCTTCTAAATCTTGATCGGTGATTTCCAACAAACGTTCCGTACCGAATTTCTCCACACAGAAGGATGCCATGGCTGATCCATAAACAATCGCTTTACGCATATTCTCAAATGAGATATCATCCGTTTTCGCTAGGTAGCCAATAAAGCCTCCTACAAATGTATCCCCAGCACCCGTTGGGTCAAATACTTCCTCCAACGGTAAAGCAGGGCAATAAAACATATTAGAACCTTGGAACAAAAGAGCACCATGTTCCCCTTTCTTGATGATAAGCGTTTTAGGTCCCATCGCCATGATTAATTTCGCAGCAGTACGCAATGAATATTGCTCTGATAATTGGCGTGCCTCTTCGTCATTAATACAAAGTACATCAACCATTTTCAAAACTCGCTTCAGATCATCCATCGCAACATCCATCCAGAAATTCATGGTATCCATCACCACCAATTTTGGACGCTTTGAAAGACCTTCAATCGCTTCGATTTGAACCTGAGGCGTTAAGTTACCTAACATCAAATATTCGCAATCTTGATAGCTAGCAGGAATCACTGGCTTGAAATCAGCCAATACATTTAGATCGGTCACCAACGTATCCCGAGAATTCATGTTGTTGTGATATTTACCTGCCCAGAAAAAAGATTTCTCTCCTTCCTTAATTTGAAGACCATCCAGGTTAATCCCTTTGGATTCCAACGTATCCATGTAAGCTTGTGGAAAGTCATCGCCGACAACAGCCACCACGTTGACTTGGGGTTGAAAAAATGCAGCAGACAATGCAATGTAAGTACACGATCCACCAATAATTTTATCAGTTTTGCCGTAAGGCGTTTCTAGCGCATCAAACGCTACAGTTCCAATTGTTAATAAACTCATATGGGATGATTTTAGCCTACTTTAGCACACCGACTAAACGGCTGATTGGGGTTAAAAAATAAACGATAAGTAATATATGTTTTGTCATTTGTCGCACCTAATTGTGAAACAAATCGTAACATTTTCGGATTAAAATCCCCGACCCAGTTCATGTCCATGGTCGTATAAGGATAAAAAGGATTTTCACGCGCAGCCGTACGGAAACGCAATGCAATAGCGGATTCGACACCTTTGCCTTGGTGTTCAGGAACAACACCGAAAATCAATCCACACGTACGCGTTAGCGTACCGCGTAGCTTTAATAAAACGAATTTAATCATCCCCCAAACATTTAATTTACCATTCAAATGTTTGACGATTTGATTCAAATCTGGAATCACAATAAAAAAGGCGACCGGTTCTCCAGCTGGACCGTAAGCAAACCAAAGCAGCTGTTCGTCTATAATCGGTTTCATTTTCTGAACCAACTTTTGTGCCTGTTCGGAGGACATGGCCGAAACACCTGGAAACTTAGACCAAGCCGCATTGAAGATGATTCGAAAATCTTCTGCGTATTTAGGCAGATTCGACTTCTCAATATGTTTAAACGTATAATCCGGATTTTGATAAATCCGTTCTGCTTTTTCTTCGATTCCCGCGGTCACTTTCGCTCCCGTAATAGAGGACACAAAAACATGTTGCTTAAAGTAATCCTGAAAACCATATGCTTCAAAATACGGGATGTAATAAGGTTTCGTCCAAGGCATTTTATACGTTGGCTCATATTCCCAACCCTGCACCATCAAACCCCAAAAACTATCGCGTTCCCCAAAATTGATGGGGCCGTCCATTCCTTCTAATCCTTTGGAAATCAACCAATCTTTGCAGGCATCAAATAACACAAATGCCGCCGCCTGATCCTCAATGCACTCGAAAAATCCCATCCCACCCACAGGCACTTCTTCCGTTGACTTCGAATAAAATGCGGCCACACGACCGATCGTTTTTCCGTCGTTGTCAACTAATATCCAACGAATTGCTTCGCCTTGTTTGAATTGCGTATTTTTTTTCGGATCAAATATCGACTCAATATCATTATCTAACGGACGAATCCAATTCGGATCTGTCGCGTATAGGCCAACCGCCATTCTCAAAAATTCCTGTTTAAGAGCTCTATTGTCCCCTATTTCCTTTAAAATCATATTGGCGAAAGCATTTTTTGACCAAAAACATACAAAGATAATACAATTCGCAAGCCCCTCATTTGTTTGGTGAATTAAAAGAATCCGATTAATTTTAATTCCTTATACAGAACCCACATCCGGTATTCATGCAGCCACTTAAAATATACAACACCCTAAGTCGAGAAAAAGAAGTCTTCGAAGCGATCAATGCGCCACATGTGGGATTGTATGTCTGTGGACCGACCGTCTATAATTATGCCCATTTAGGGAATATTAGAACGTTCACATCCTTCGATATTCTTCATCGCTATTTGAAAAAAATCGGATATAAGGTACGCTATGTACGTAACATTACGGACGTTGGTCACCTCGTTGGCGACGGCGATGAAGGCGAAGATAAAATTGGCAAAATGGCCAAATTAGAGAAGTTGGAGCCAATGGAAATCGTGCAGCGATACACGAATGACTTCCATGAGGTACTTCAAAAATTCAATTTATTGCCTCCTAGCATTGAGCCAACGGCCACAGGACATATCGTAGAGCAAATTGAAACCACCAAATCCCTGCTTGACAAAGGCATGGCTTACGAGTCCAATGGATCCATCTATTTCGATATCGACGCTTATAATAAACAAGGAGGCGATTACGGTAAATTATCGGGACGTATTTTAGATGATTTATTGACCGAAAC
>JBEDFG010000027.1:0-14091 GCA_041175285.1 Bacteroidota bacterium
TCGTTTGATGGGTTTTTCAATCACCTCTACGGCAGATTGAATATGATTTTCTTCCACTGGATCTATATCTACACGCACAAAAACGACTTCTTCTTCATCGGCCTTCGAAACCGGGGGCAATTCAGCTGCTATCACAGGTTCAGCTGTTTGAACTGGATTTGGAGTGATCAAGGCCGCTTGGCTCTCCTCCTCAACTCGTACAATTTTGGCCTCTTGAGGATCCGTATTTTGGATAATGCTAGGTACCGTTTGCTCAATCGGACGTTTTTGACCTACCTCGAATACAGGCATGGAAGTTTGAGTATAAACCACTTGCTGCCAATTTAGGCCAATCGACAACCCAAGTACTGCTGCCCAAGCTACAGGACTTTGTACGACTTTCTGCCACAGGGGAATCATGGGCCGTGCAGATTTTGCATCTAATTGTTCCCAATTAAACGCTGGCGCAACTGAGCTTCTAATTGCTCCCACGTATGTTTGTTTTCTTCTTTCATACCGCTACGTTTTTCATTTTGGTTTGAAGTAATGCTCTTGCTCGTGATAATTGTGATTTTGAGGTACCTTCTGATATCTGCAACATTTGACTAATTTCCGGATGACTATACCCTTCAATAGCATATAAATTAAATATGGTACGATACCCATCTGGCATTTCTGCGATTAAAGCTTCAATCTCTTGTGTCGACAGCTGCATTAACGCATCTTCCGGTTGGCCCACATCCCACGTCGCATCTATATCCTTCAAATAAACGGCTCCATTCTTTCGTAATTTCATCAATGATTCATTCACCATGATCCGACGAATCCACCCTTCAAAACTCTTACCCTCCGTAAATTGGTCAATCTTTGTAAACACTTTCATAAATCCTTCTTGAAGGGCATCTTCGGCGTCTGGGCTTTGGCCTAAATAACGCCGACAAACTGCCATCATTCTTCCCGCATAATACTGATAAACAGCATACTGCCCTTTTCGATCCTGCTTTTGGCATAATCGAACCCACTCGCGCTCGTTAGTTTGGGAAGGTAAATTGTTTGTCAATGCTGATGAATTAATGAATCCGACCGCAAAGATGGTAAAAATGTCTAAATGGTTGCGTGGGTTTGAAAAGAATACCAAATTCCCGTTATTTACATTCTATTTTAGACTTATGCCAAACGCTGCACCTATAGGAATTTTTGATAGTGGAATCGGAGGATTAACGTTGGCTCATGCCATCACCGAACTGATCCCACAAGAACCCATCATCTATTTCGGCGATACAGCGCACCTTCCTTATGGCGATAAATCGGCAACGGCCATTCAAGCTTATTCGGTTAAAATTTGTAATCTACTCTTAGAGAAAAACTGTAAACTGATTTTAATTGCATGTAACTCTGCATCAGCTGCTGCCTATGATTTAGTCAAAGCCTACGTTGGGACAAAAGCCATTGTAGTCAATGTCATTGATCCAGTCATTGAATACCTTGATCGGGATTGGGCAGGCAAAACACTTGGATTAATTGGCACAAAGCAAACGGTCAACTCAGGGATTTACGCGCGCAAAGCCACCGAGCTTGGCAAAGATATTCATGTTCAATCGCTGGCCACTCCCTTATTGGCACCCATGATTGAGGAAGGGTTTTTCAACAATCGAATTTCAGAGCAAATAATTCAGGAATACCTTGCGAATCCTACTTTGGCGGGCATTGAAGGATTGATACTTGGATGCACCCACTATCCTTTAATCAAAAAACAGATTGAGGAATATTATCAAGGAAGTATCTCCGTTATCGATACCTCGATCATTGTTGCGGAATCCATCAAACAAACCCTGAAAGAGAAAGATTTACTTTCTACGGGAGAAATGGGAAGTAGGCAATTCTATGTTTCCGATTATACGGAATCATTTGAACAATCGACGAAACAGTTTTTTGGAGAAGCAATTAAGTTAACTCAATACCCTATCTGGGATTAAGCTTGCTTGCTTAATAATTGAGATACCTTTTGGCGTAATTGCCATTTTGAAATCCGGGCTAATTGCTCTTTTTTACTTTGACGGAACCACATCCAAGCCACAGCACCTACTAATAAATAGGGCGCAGCTAATAAATATAAAATTCCCGTATTTAATCCTGTTGCAATGTTAGATCTGCCATTTGAGATGGTGCTTTCTACTGTTGTTCGACACATCGCACACTGAGATAAACCATCGAATTGGATGAATAAAAATACAATGAAGAACAAGGCAATGCGCTTATACATAGTAGGGAGCAATCATCAAGTAAACAATGACACCAGTAATAGAGACGTACAACCAAATAGGGAAAGCCCATTTAACCGTTTTTTTATGTGCTTCTATTTGATTGGTTAATGCTTGATAAATAGCATATAACACCATTCTCACTACACCGATCGACAGAACAATGTGTGAAATTAAAAAGAAGTAATACAGGGGTCTAGTCCATCCTGTTCCGCCAAAGGGCGTCGAAGGATTCGAAATGTGATATAAAATATATAGGACTAGAAACAAACCTCCTTGAGCAAAGGCTAGCTTCATGGCCTTTTCATGCCCTTTGATGTTTTTAGATTTAATGGCGATAAATCCAAAGATTAAGCTAATGGCTGTTGTTGTATTCAAGAATCCAATCACATGTGGAAGTACTTTCGTCCAATCTCCCAATGGCAATTTGATTTGAATGCCAATGAGCGCTGCAACCGCTAATGGAATAGCAATCGAAACGATATTAATTAACTTGTCGTTTTTAGGATTTTGTGAAATTGTACCCATGTTACTTCTCAGTTGAATATATACTTTTCAAAACTTTAATTTCGACGATTAGTCGGTCTACTTCTTTTTTGTTCGTCCCATCATAAAACCCTCTGATCACACCTTCTTTATCCACTAATACTAAACGTTCAGAATGTATAAATGTTTCGTCCGGATTTTTAACTGCCGCGTCATATTCAGATGCATCTGCCAAAGGGACATGGAAGCCCTTTAAGATTAGGGGGTAAATGGTTTTTTTCTCACCCGTTAAAAAAGTCCAGCGAGTTGAGTCTGCGTCAAAACGTTTTGAATACAGGGCCAACTTAGAAGGCTCATCGTATTTTGGGTCTACTGAAATGGAAATAAAATGAATGTCTTTGGCTTGTACGAAGGCGTCTGTAGCCCGACTTACTTGGGAAGTAATTTTAGGACAAATGGTCCCACAGCGCGTGAAAAAGAAATTAGCCACATAGATTTTCCCTTTCAATTCCTCCGAAGTAAACACCTTTCCTTTTTCATTCGTTAATTGAAACGCGGGAATGGTTTGGAATACGGTATCTAATTCAGATTCATTCCAACGCTGGTTGAGGCGCTTGGCCATTTTGATTTCACCGGTAGTGGAATCGATGGCAGGAATGTAACGTGGAAGTGTGTAATGATTTTGGCCAAATAGCTTGAGGCCTAAATAGATAAAGACAGGCACTATTAATGTCATTAATAAAATGCCTGTCTTCTTTTTCATCTTGTTGTAGGAATTACCCTATTAATACATATGCCCGCCTTCGTAGATTAGGGCGATTAATAGCCATACTACAAAAATTGTCGGAATTAAAACCGCCCAAATAAGCGATTTAACTTCATGTTTTAAGTGCATGAATTCACCTACGATATAGAATGCTTTAACAATCGTCATGCCACAAAAGATTGCGACACGTAATGTGTTTGCAGGCATAGTGAATGCAATAACGAATTCAATTGCTGTCAAGATCAATAAGATCCAAAATGTTTTCCAAATAGCGCCTGTATTAGGTGCTGGAATTTCCTTTTCAGAGGTTTCGTGAGCTACGTGCGAAGCCATATATAAATCAATTAATAAGATTAAACTAAATAGAAGAAGGTAAATACGAATACCCAAACCAAGTCAACAAAGTGCCAGTAAAGGCCAACTTTCTCAACCATTTCATAATGACCTCTACGCTCATAAACTCCTGTAGCGGCATTGAAGAAAATAAGGATATTTAAAATTACGCCAGAAAATACGTGTGTTCCGTGAAATCCAGTGATAAAGAAAAATAAATCCGCAAAGGCTGGAGGGCCATATGGATTACGAACTAAATTCGCACCTTCGATTGGCGAAATTACGCCATCAATTACCTGCTTTGCAGCAATAGATAAATCTTCAGGTCCGTGGATAAAGTGAGTCCATTCCCAAGCTTGTGATCCCAAAAAGGTAAAACCACCAACAATCGTCCAAAGCATCCATTTCTCTACATCTTTACGATCGCCGCGGTGACCAGCTTCTACAGCAAGTACCATGGTTACCGAAGATGCAATCAAAATAAAAGTCATGATACCTACGAAAACCAAAGGTAAAGACATGCCATGTAGGAAAGGTACCGCTTCAAATACTTTTTCTGGAATAGGCCAGTGGGCCGTAGAGAAATAAAAATCATCCGGTGTGCCTTGCCAAGCCGGCTGGCTAAAACGAATCATTCCGTAAGTAATCAATAAGGCAGAGAATGTGAATGTATCCGATAATAGGAAAAACCACATCATCAATTTTCCATAACTTGCTTTTAGAGGTTCTGAACCTCCTTGCCATGCTAAATTTTCTGGAACCGCTGGGGCAGCGTGTGCTACTGACATAGGTATAAGCTTAATTGTTAATCAATAAAAATAAAAATAAATAAACCCAAAGAGCATCTAAAAAATGCCAATAGGTGGAACAAATCTTAATTTGAGTCAATGCCTTTGCATTAATTTTCAATTGGAATGCAGCTACTAGAGCCACAAGCAATACGATTAATCCGGAGACTAAGTGTAGTCCGTGAAGACCTGAAAATACGTAGACAAAAGAACCTGACGGATTGCCAACGAAGTATACGTTCATCTCAACTAACTGAGCCCAACCATAATACTGCATTACTAAAAAGAGCAATCCGAGCACAAAAGTAATAGAAATACTTAATCTAAGGGCATTAAATTGGTCTTTTTTTGCAGCAATTAATGCAGCATGCATAGAAATACTACTAGCGATTAACACTCCTGTGCTATAGTAAAACAGATCAGGTAATTTAAATTCTACCCAGTTTCCTTCTGCTTTTCGCACCAAATACGCACTTGTAAAGGCTGCAAAGAGCATAATGATGGAAACAATAAATAACCACATGGTGAATATTTTAGGATTCACGGAACGCGGCGCCTGTGCTTCTAATAATTCTTGTTCTGTTTTCATGATTTATGCTTTATCAATTAAAAAGGCAATTTGGACAACTAACAAATAAATAAAAGATCCGAACATCATCCACCGCGCAGCTTTGTCGGTGGGTTTCATCATCAAATAAAACGTCTGACTTAAAAATAAGATTCCCGCTGTCACCGCAATGATAGTCGATGTAATTCCAGTCATATGCATGAGATACGGCAAGAACCCTAATGGAATTAAGAACAGCGTGTAGATCATGATCGTAAATGCGGTCTTTAAGTTCTTTTTACCCTCATTCGGTAACATCTTAAATCCAGCTTTTTTATAATCAGCATCTGCTACCCAGGCGATTGCCCAAAAGTGAGGGAATTGCCAGAAAAATTGGATCGCGAATAGGATACCAGGCTCCCATCCAAAATGACCAGTTGCAGCTACCCATCCAATCATAGGGGGAAATGCTCCAGGGAAGGCTCCCACAAAAACAGAGATAGGACCTACGCGTTTTAGTGGGGTATAAACATAACCATATAACAAGTATGATATTAGGCCAATAGCTGCTGCCTTCCAGTTGAAACTAAGCAAGATGGCCATGGCCGCCGCTGCAACAATTAGTCCGTATAGTTGAGCTTGTTTGGGTTCAAGTGTTTGAGTAGGCAATGGACGCTTAGCTGTCCGTTTCATTAATTTGTCAAATTCTATTTCTTTCAATTGATTGACAATATTAGCGGCACCCGTCAGCAGAAATCCGCCTAAAGAAATAAGCAAAATACCCCAAGCTGAATGTTCACCAGGAGATAATATATATCCGAACGTTCCTGAAAAAGCAACCGTAATCGAAAGTCTCGATTTCAAAAGGGCGATATAGGGTTTCACTTGTATCATGCGTTTTTAGTTCGTTGCCACGCGTGAAAATGTAAACCCAAAAGCAACAATGAAGTTGCCAAATGTATCGGTTGGCTACCCAACGGCAGCGCAGTATAGGCCATAATGACTCCAGAAATTAGAGATAAACTTATCAATATGGCAAATGTCTTTTTATACGTAATGAAATCTGTAGATACGGGCATTTTCTTCCATAGATAAACATGACTTAAAATGATTAGCCATGAAAACGTCCGGTGTATGATATACATGTTTCCTAAATGATCAATCCAAGTATTTTTGGCGTTGTAGCCTAGGTCAACAATCACATGATCCATGTTCTCTCTCACTTGGGTACCTAATAGAATCTGGGTGAAAATAATTATCGCATTAATTAAAATCCAGTTGCGATCATTTGAATTCAAAACATGGATTTGTGCTGAATTGTTTAAGGCTTTGAGTAAGAAAAAAAGTACACCAGTCGTTAGCAACATATGGGCTGTAACTACGCCGGCTAAGAGGAAAGAATCAACTACATATTTACCTAAAATGGCATTGGCCATAACAAGAAGAAAGGCCGTTAACGTGTAATAAAATACCCGCTTATTTTCTTTCCAAGCTAAGACGGTTGTGATCGCCATCACCAAACCTGTTAAAGCACCCAGAAGCCTATTTAAATATTCAATCCATGTTTTAGTGGCATTAAATTCCACTTCACCATGGAGTTTTTCTCGGTAAATTTCTTGATAATTAAAGGGTAATTCAGAAACCTGTGTGGGTGGGACCCATTGTCCAAAACATTTAGGCCAATCTGGGCAACCCATTCCAGAGCCTGTGCTTCGCACGATTCCGCCGGCTAATACCAACAGGTAAAGGCAGATAAGTGTCACATAGCCGAATCGCTGGAATGTCATGTTGGGAGCTAAAAAAAGGATGCATCCAAATGAAACTCATTTCGATGCATCCCCTTTAATTGGTCTATCTATCGGTTATAACTCTCGTTTTGAGCAGCTAATAAACTTTCGATTGCTTTTTCTTTTGCAATTTCCTCATTCTCCTCTGGAAGATTTGATTCAGGCGTTGCTGAGAAAGGTACGTTTTGTGGAATGAAATCTGATTCAGCACCTGGCTTAGAATAGTCGTAAGGCCAACGGTATACTGCAGGGATTTCGCCAGGCCAGTTACCGTGTCCTGGATTTACTGGAGTAGTCCACTCTAAAGTATTCGAGTTCCAAGGATTTTCGGATGCTTTCTTCCCTTTGAAAATCGAATAGAAGAAGTTAAAGAAGAAAATAGCTTGAGACGAGAATGTTAAGATCGCCGCAATTGTGATGAATTGATTCAAGTCGGTGAAAGCCGCTTGCCCATCATTTCCTAATGCCGTAAATGAATAATAACGACGTGGGAAACCTGCAATACCTGTGTAGTGCATTGGGAAGAATACCGCATAAACACCTACGAAAGTAGCCCAGAAGTGGATGTATCCTAATGTTTTGTTCATCATACGACCGAACATTTTAGGGAACCAGTGATATACACCCGCCATTAATCCAAAGAATGAGGCAGAACCCATTACTAAGTGGAAGTGAGCAACAACGAAATAAGTATCGTGTAAGTTGATATCCAATGCAGAGTTACCTAAGATGATACCTGTAACACCACCTGAAATAAATAGGGATACAAGACCGATCGAGAACAACATCGCAGGCGTAAAGATCAAGTTACCTTTCCAAAGCGTTGTGATGTAGTTAAATGCTTTTACTGCTGATGGAACCGCAATGATCAATGTTAGGAACATAAATACGGATCCTAAGAATGGATTCATACCTGTTACAAACATATGGTGTGCCCATACGATAAAGGCAAGAACTGTAATACCCATCATAGATCCAATCATCGCACGGTATCCGAAGATAGGCTTGCGTGAATTCGTAGCAATAATTTCTGATGTCATACCTAAGGCAGGAAGTAATACGATGTATACCTCTGGGTGACCTAGGAACCAGAATAAGTGTTGATAAAGAATTGCAGAACCACCTACGTTTGGTAAAGCTTGACCCTGAATGTAGATTTCAGACAAGTAGAAAGATGTACCAAAGCTACGGTCGAAGATCAACAATAATGCAGCGGATAATAATACTGGGAAAGATAATAATCCCAAAACAGCTGTAAAAAAGAATGACCAAATGGTTAATGGCATTTTTGTAAATGTCATACCACGTGTACGCAAGTTGATGATTGTACAGATGTAGTTAATACCTCCCATCAAAGATGACACGATGAAAAGTGCCATCGAAGTCAACCATAATGTCATACCCAAACCAGACCCTGGCATCGCCTGAGGCAATGCACTTAATGGTGGGTAAATTACCCATCCACCTGAAGCTGGACCTGTTTCAATGAACAATGATGAGAACATCACAGCAGATGACAAGAAGAAGAACCAGAAGGATAACATGTTAATGAATCCTGAGGCCATATCACGTGCACCAATTTGTAATGGAATCAAAAAGTTAGAGAACGTTCCTGATAGACCTGCCGTTAAAACAAAGAATACCATAATGGTACCGTGCATGGTAACCAAGGCTAAATAAAATTCTTTATCAATTTTACCAGATTCGTCAATCCAAGAACCTAAAATTGGACGTAACCATTCCAATTGCATGTCTGGGAAACCCAATTGCAAACGGAACATAATCGAAAGTGATCCACCAACGAACGCCCAAAGAATACCCATGATAAGGTATTGTTTCGCGATTGTTTTGTGGTCTTCCGAGAAGATATACTTCTGGATGAAATTAGGCTCATGGTGTTCGTGCTCGTGATCATGTGAGTGAGCGTGAACTTCTTCAGCGTGTGAAATTGCAGTTGACATAGGAATATATTTTTCTTTCTTCTGTTCGAATAATTAGTTTACACTGACAGCTTCTGTAGCTGTTGAATCTGCCGCTATCGGTTCAGCAGGAATATATTTAGAAGCTTTCGCTTTTAAATTCTCGGGTACTTTAGCTAAATAAGTTGGGTTTGTAGCCAAAAATGGTTTTTGTTCAGCACACCATTTTTGATAGTCAGCAGGCTCATCAACGAATACCGTAATTGCCATACCAAAGTGACCGCGACCACAAATTTCAGTACAGTTCAACTTAAAGTTGAAATCTTTTTTGCCCAATTTAGCACGCATTTCATCTGTTGAGATTGTCGGCGTAAACCAGAATTTAGTAGGCATCCCTGGTACTGCGTCCATTTTCACACGGTGAAAAGGTAAGTAAACAGAGTGTAATACATCTTGTGCGTGAATCTTTAAAAGAACAGGCTTGCCTTTTGGTAGGTGAAGTTCTGTAGCAGTAAAGTCATCAAACGAATGCTTATCGGTAAAATCGATACCAATGTTATTCGTTTCATCAATTAGCTTGTAGTTATAATTTCCTAGTTGATTATCATCATTACCAGCATAACGAACATACCATCCGAACTGGTGACCTGTTAATTCGATAACTACCGCATCACTTGGAGCTTGTGAAGTAATATCTCTCCAAGTTCTCCAACCAGTGAAAACTAAGATAGCCATGACAATCGCAGGGATTACGGTCCAGATTAGTTCCAATTGGTGATTAACTGGATAGAAAGTAGCTTTTCTGTTTTTATTGTAACGGTATTTAAATGCGAAGAATAACAAGATCGTATTCGTTGCAAAAAAAGCAAGTGTTACAACTGACATGGATACCCAGAACATTTTATCTGTGGTAACTCCATGTGCTGAAGCTGCTTCAGGTAAAAAATCAGGTGCGCTAGCTAAGAATGACCAAACACCTGCTACTGTTCCTAGTAACCAGAATGCCAACATACCGTAGGCGTTCGTGTTATTAGCTGAATCTAAAGCAGAATTAGAATCTTCTCCTTCAGAAAGGTTTTTATTTATCTTCAAACTCTTGGCAATTACAGCAATTGCTAAGATGAAGAAAACAATGGATAAAAGACCAATTAGGTAATTCATATGTATTTATGTTAAAATCTTATTCGCTAAATATTAAATATCGTGATGTAAAGCTTCAGGTAAGAATGGGTGATTCTTCGCAACTAAAGATGCTTTTGTTAATTCGTCTGAGATTACATAAATAAATGCAGCAGCAAATACAGTAACCATTCCAAATTCAACTAATCCGTATCCACCATGTTTACCTAGAACACCTGGCATAATCATTTGGTAGAAGTCAATATAGTGACCTACGATAATGAAGAAAGCCGCAATTTTCAAGAACAAACGAGTACGTTTTGCATCACGTGTCATTAGAACTAAGAAAGGGAAGAAGAAGTTTAGTAAAACCATCAAAATTTCTGATGTTTTATAAATTTTATTGTGTCCTTCCCAACGCTCTAAGAAATAGATAGTCTCTTCAGGTAAGTTGGCATAGTAAATCAACAAGAACTGCTCAAACCAAACATACGTCCAGAAGATAGAGAATGCGAACATAAACTTACCCAAATCATGTAAATGGTTCTCGTTTACATAGGCCATTAAGCCTTTGTCTTTCAAGTATAAGATAGTTAAAACGATCACAGCGTAAGTTGTTACGTGCCATGATGAGAACATGTACCAGCCAAACATCGTAGAGAACCAGTGTGTGTCAATTGACATCACCCAATCCCAAGCAAAAATCGAGCTAGACGCACCGAAGATTACGATGAAAGCCGTTCCGATTTTAACTAATTGAGTAAAGATCTCTGTGCCACCAACTAAATCTTCTTCTAAAGATTTTTTACGCAACATATTCCATAATACAATCCAGATGGCTCCAAAGCCAACTAAACGAATCAAGAAGAAGTTCTTATTCAAATAGCCTGATTTACCAGCAATGATTTTGTCATAGTTTTCACTACCCACCTCTGTTACACCATGGTGCATCCAGTGGAAAATCACATCTCCTTTGAATAAGAATACGGCGATTAAAATTGGCAAAGTAATGTATAAAAACTTAGGGAATGCTTCTGGAACACGTTTCATCACGGATGACCAACCAGATTTAGTTAAGTATTGTAATGAAACAAAGAACATACCAACAACAGCAATACCTGTAAAGAATACAGCATTCAACCAAACGTTAGCCCAAATACGATTTGTCCAATCGTAATGTTCTTCCGCAGATGCCTGGTGTGAAACGGCACCACCTGAAACGTGTTCAGCTGCTGCTTCGTGTCCTGCTTTTACTGCTTCGTGTCCTGCATTGGCTACTTCGTGACCACCAGACTCTCCTTTTGATAAAAGGTAAATGCCTAATGCTAAAGCTGCTAATCCAGCGATGAAAGCATAAATAATTCTTTTTTTGCCTTCAGAACTGAATTCAAAATGCTCTTCAACGTTTGCTGGGGAAAAATGTGAATGTCCCGCCATCTTGATCTCTATTTAATTTTAATTGATTGAATTATTGTTTTTTTTAATTGATTGAATTATTGTTTTTGTAACTCGTGTACGTACAACACGATCTTCCATCTGTTTTCAGATGATATTTGTGATCCATGTGCCCACATTCTGCCTTTTCCATGTGTAATAACATGATAGATATGGCCATCATTTACTGACTTCAATGCATCACTTGAATATACTGGTACACCTTTATAGGCTTTGGCAACTAATCCATCCCCTTTTCCAGTTTCGCCATGGCAGTGTTGGCAAAAACGCTCATACTGCAATTTACCCGCTTCAATGTTTTCAGGCGTTGCTGCAATAGGGTTGAACAATGACTTTTCTGAATAAGAAATACTATCCGTTGGAATAGTTTTTGAAATCAACTCCTGAGTCAAAAATGCTTGTTTTAAGCTATCTGAACCTGTGTAAACCTTACGAGCGACAGTACCTTTAACTGGCAAACGCATGTTCATGCCTAATGGGTTGATGGTATTGGTATCGCCTTCAGTTTGGCTCATTGGCTCATATCCAACAGAGTGATACATGTTAGGAGCGAACTCGGTACCTGTATCATTTGGGTCAGATCCACAAGACATCAATCCTGCTACTATACCGGCTACTAAAACGAATTTAATTCTTGGATTAAACATGTTGTTATGCTTCTTCGTGAACAATTGTTCTTATTATTTATTTAACATTTACTTCTACTGCACCAGAATCCTTCAATGCTTTCTTGATATCTGCTGCACTCACTTTGTTTTTATCGACATTGATAGCCATCACAAACTTGTCATCTGTGGTACGAATGTCCAATGGCACTGCTTTATTACCAGGCCATAAATCATTCGAAATACAAAAAGTTGTTACCAGGCCAAATGCAGTAAATAAAACAGTTCCTTCAAATGAAACAGGAATCCAATTGGGTAAGGCAAAAAAGTCTTTACCTCCAATGTTAATTGGCCAGTCAAAAACCATCGTGTAGCTGATTAATGACAAGGCACAGATTAAACCTAATGTACCAAACATAAAGGCTGCAATCGGTAAACGGGTACGTGCATGACCTACCGCCACATCTAAACCGTGAATTGGGAAAGGTGAATACACATCTTCAACTTTGATTCCTTTTGCTTTTACCGCTGATACAGCGTGTAAAACCTCATCCTCATCGTCGTAAACTCCCAAAATGTAATTAGTTGTCGAACTCATATTGTTTTAATTTCGAATTTGCTAAATAGAATTACTCCTCTGTTTTTTTGGTTGGCTTAATACGCTTAATCGTAAACTCCGTAGAAACGCCTTTCATTACTGACTTCACTTCGGCCATATTTACTACTGGTAAATATTTTGCGAATAAGAAGAATAAGGTAAAGAATAAACCAAATGAGAAGATGTAATCACCAATATCATACATGGTAGGCGAGAACATTGCCCAAGATGATGGCAAGTAATCACGGTGCAATGAAGTAACGATAATTACAAAACGCTCAAACCACATACCTACGTTTACTACGATCGATAAGAAGAATGAAACCATCAAATTCGTACGAATTGCTTTCGACCAGAATAATTGTGGAGAGATTACGTTACATGTCATCATCATCCAATATGCCCACCAATAAGGACCTGTTGCACGGTTGATAAATGCATAGCTTTCATATTCTACACCTGAATACCAAGCAATAAAGAACTCAGTTAAATAAGCGATACCTACCACAGAACCTGTTACCGTGATAACGATGTTCATCATTTCAATGTGCTCAATCGTGATGTAATCCTCTAATTTGAAAACTACACGTGTGATCAACAACAACGTTTGTACCATCGCAAAACCAGAGAAGATCGCACCCGCTACGAAGTAAGGAGGGAAGATTGTCGTATGCCATCCCGGGATAACAGACGTTGCAAAGTCCATCGATACAATGGTGTGTACAGAAAGTACAAGAGGCGTAGAGATACCTGCTAAGATTAATGACATGTACTCATAACGTGCCCAAGTCTTAGATGATCCTGTCCAACCTAAACTGAAGAAACCATACCAAAACTTACGTCCTGGTGTCGTTGCACGGTCACGAATTGTAGCCAAATCAGGCACAAGACCCATATACCAGAACAATAAAGAAACAGATAAATAAGTTGAGATCGCAAATACGTCCCAAACCAATGGAGAGTTAAAGTTAACCCATAATGAACCGAAAGCATTTGGAAGTGGTAAAGCCCAGTGAGCTAACCATGGACGTCCCATGTGGGCTAAGATGAAAGATGCTGCACAAAGTACGGCAAAGATCGTCATCGCTTCTGCTGAACGGTTGATGGATGTTCTCCATTTTTGGCGGAACAATAATAATACAGCTGAGATCAACGTACCTGCGTGACCGATACCAACCCACCAAACGAAGTTTGTGATATCCCAAGCCCAACCAACGGTTTTATTTAATCCCCAAACACCAATCCCTTGCCACCAAGTGTAGAAAAGGCAATAAGCACCATATGCAAATACAATAGCAGAGATCGTGAAAGCGATTTTCCACTCTTTCGTAGGTTCTCCTTCTACCTGTTTGCAGATATCGTGGGTAACATCGGAATAAGATTTTCCACCAGTAACTAGTTTCTCTCTTATGGGTGATACAACGTGCGACATATTTTTATTTACTGTT
>JBEDFG010000028.1:0-16141 GCA_041175285.1 Bacteroidota bacterium
TATTATAAGATTTGTCAGTTTACACAACTACTTTTAAGTTTTTAGGAAAAATATTTATTTTAATTACTTCTTCTTCTGTTTTTAGGCTTTCACCATCTAGATGAAAATTTGTACCCATAGGCACCTTAAATTCAAAGTTATTCGTACTAAGTATTTCTACATTTGATTGTTTGTGAATACGCTTAAGAAATAGACTGATTCCAAGTTGGCCCACCTGCCATAAATTCCCCTTTTTTATTTTAACTACTTCAAATTGAGCATCTTGAAGGTTAGAATTTGGTGAAATGTAGGCATTGTTTCCATACTGATTTGCATTAGCAAAAGTTAAGGAAAATAATGCTTCATTATGTTTATTGGCTATAGCTAAATTGATGGAATTATATGTTGTTATTGATTTAAAAGTAGCGCGTATGTAGTTCAATAATCCACGCCCCTTACCTTTGGAAAATTCAGTGGCAACTTCAGCGTCGAATCCAATTCCACTCGTGCAAAAGAACGGTTTATCATTCCATGTGAGCGTATCGATGAACATTATGTTTCCATTAAGGGCGGTTAGGAGTGCAGTTCTGAATTTCATTGAAATTCCTAGATGCCTTGCTAAACCATTGCCTGAACCGATAGGGATGATTCCCATTTCCATGGAAGTACCTTGAATAGCAGAACCGATCTCATTGACAGTTCCATCTCCTCCCACAGCTATTATGCGAGATGTACTCGTTTTCGTTAATATTTGTTGGACTATTTCTTTTGCATGTCCAGGATACTCAGTTACATATAAGTGACTATGGGGAATCTTTTTAAGATTTTCCATTATCTCCAGGCGATATCTATTACTTTTGTTTCCTGAATTAGGGTTAAAAATAAAACAAATCATGAATTGTGGTTTGTGTACAAAGTTACCCGCATTTTGTCAATTATAATAGTAATACGGATGATGCAATTAGGTGAAAGTTTTGAAATAGAGTTTTCTTTTACACAAGATCAAGTAAATGATTTTTGTAAAATATCAGGTGATTTTAATCCTTTACACTGGGATGAGGCTTTTGCTGCAGAAACGCCATTTAAAAAACCAATTATTCATGGAGCTTTAATAGCTAGTGTGTTTTCTAAAGTAATGGGAATGGATTTTCCTGGTTCAGGAAGTGTTTACTTAAAGCAAGTATCGGAATTTAAACGACCTTTATTTGTGGGGCAAACGTATCGAGCCTATTTTGAAGTAGTTTCAATTAACGAATTGAAACATACGGCTGAGATTAGTACGCAGGTCTTTGAATTAGAAAGAGGTAAGTTGATGGTAGACGGAATTGCAACGGTCATGCATGCAACTTTATTTTAGGCATAAAAAAAAGCTCGATTTTTCGAGCTTTTTTTTGTTCTAGAACGTATAAGTAATAATTACTTAGAAGCGTTTTTCTTGTTTTGTACTTCAGTACGGATATCTTGTGCTAAAGTTTTCAATTGTTGTAAGCCACCACGTACGCGAGTACCAGCTGCTTGATTTCCTTTGTCATAGAATTTTTCGAAATCTGATTCTAATGATAATACTAGGTCTTTAACTTGTGCAAATCTGCTCATAATAAGTTGAATTTTTGGTTGTAAAAAAATTTGATTGTCTTTATTCGCTGTTTGAAGCGCTTATAAGGCGAAATTTAGTGAAAAATGTATATCCTGCAAATTATTCTGATAAAAAAAGCCAAAAAAAAGTTAAAAAAGTGAAAAAACATGTAAAAGTTGACCAATTACTTGGCTGAATCACGATAATAACCTGCTTTAAGCCTTTTTTGAACCTCTGCAAAACATGTCGTAGTATAATTTATATCTGCTAGGGTATGTGAAGAGGTTGGAATAATTCGAAGCATAATTTGACCCTTAGGTACAACCGGATAAACAACGATAGAACAAAATATTCCCATGTTTTCACGTAAATCTCTTACTAAGGATGTGACCGCAGCAATATCATAATCACCATGTAAAAATACAGGCGTTACAGGAGATGTTGTCTCACCAATATCAAATCCCTTTTCGATCAAGCCTTTTTGTAATGCTTTTACATTAGCCCATAATTGATCACGGAGTTCAGGATGTTTTTTGATAAGTTCCAATCGCTTCATTCCGCCGATTACAAATGGCATAGGAAGTGCTTTAGCATAGGTTTGTGAGCGCATATTGTATTTCAAATACATGATAATGTCTTTGGGTGCTGCTACAAATGCACCTATGGCCGCCATCGATTTAGCAAAAGTGGAGAAGTATAAATCAATTCCTTCCGTACAGTTTAGGTGTTCTCCTACACCACGCCCATTGGCTCCCATCGTACCAAATCCGTGTGCATCATCTACTAATAATCTAAAATTAAAATCTTTTTTAAGTTCGACTATTTTGTCCAATGATCCCACTTTACCAGACATACCGAATACACCTTCGGTGATGACCAAAATTCCACCCCCTGTTTCTTGGGTGCGTTTTGTTGCTCTTTCTAAGTTCTTACGCAATGAATCCATATCATTGTGATTAAACTTATAATAATCACCCATTTTGGCTTTATGTAAGCGAATGCCATCAATAATACAGGCATGTGACTCTGCATCATATACGATTATATCACGGTGGTCCACCATACATTCGATGATTGACATAATACCTTGGTATCCATAATTGAGAAGGAAGGCATCTTCTTTACCTACAAATTCCGCTAATTGGCGCTCGAATTCTTCATGTTCATCTGTATTTCCCGACATCATGCGCGCACCCATTGGGTAAGCTAAGCCGTATTTGGCAGCCGCATCCGCATCAGCTTTTCTGACTTCTGGATGATTTGCTAAACCTAGGTAATTGTTTAATGACCAGTTTAACATTTCTTTTCCCATAAATGTCATACGAGGACCTAATTCCCCAGTCAATTTTGGAAAGGAAAAATAATGATGTGAATAATGAGCATGAGCGCCGATTGGCCCCATATTTTTAACTACTTTTTCGAAGATATCCACGTTAACTAATCGTTTTAATTGAAAATATTTAGGTTGTTAACACAAAGGTAATTTATATTTTCTTAACTCGGCATTCCTGAATTAGTCAAGTTTGTATTTTTCTCTTTAAATTTATGACTTTCGACATTTAATTAACGCACTTCTTCTATGTACTATAAATTATCTTTTCTGTTTCTTCTCACTTTTTCTACTGTTGCACAAATAACACAGAAGCCTTTAGTGGAAGCTAAGCAGGGTATGGTTGTTTCTACCCATCCTATAGCAAGTGAAATTGGACTACAAATACTTCAAAAAGGTGGTAATGCTATCGATGCTGCTGTGGCCGTAAATTTTGCTTTGGCCGTATGCCATCCTGCCGCTGGAAATATTGGTGGTGGAGGGTTTCTAGTTTATCGTACTGCCAAAGGCAAATCATATACCCTAGATTATCGTGAAAAAGCTCCACAAAAAGCGAGTAGGGATATGTATTTGGATTCTACGGGTACAGTAATTCCCGGCAAAAGTTTCATAGGTATTTTTTCAGCCGGTGTTCCTGGAACAGTTAAGGGTATGGTTGAAATGCATCGTAAGTTTGGAAGATTAGCTTGGGCAGATTTGGTTCAACCTTCCATTGACCTGGCTTTAAATGGGGTCGTTTTAACCGAAAAAGAAGCTAGAGGACTTAATCGTAATCGAGAAGACTTTGTAAAAGAGAACCCAGGTAAATCGTATTTGATCTCTTTGGATGGAAAGGAGTTTGTGAAAGGCCAACTCGTTAAACAGGAGGATTTAGGACAAACATTAATTCGAATTGCTCAAGATAAGAACAATGGATTTTATGCTGGAAAAACGGCTGATTTGATTGTGGAGGAAATGCGTAAACAAAATGGTTTAATCTCACATGAAGATTTGCGGAAATACAAAGCAGTTTGGCGTAAACCCTTAATTTCTAGTTACAAGAACTTCAGAATGATCGGAATGCCACCACCCTCAAGTGGCGGTATTGCCCTAGCTCAATTAATGAAAATGGTTGAGCCTTTTCCATTGGCTACATGGGGGCCTAAATCAGATTCAACAATTCAAGTAATGATTGAGGCGGAAAGGCGGGTATATGCGGATCGGGCCTTGTGGTTAGGCGATCCTGACTTTGTTAAGGTTCCTGTATCGGGTTTGATGAATGCCGACTATCTAGCGGAGCGAATGAAATCATTGAATTTTAATCAAGCTTCTAAAAGTTCAGATATTAAAGCTGGAAGTTTTGCTGGGTATGAAAGCCCTGAGACAACGCATTATTCTATCGTAGATAAGGAAGGAAATGCTGTTTCAATTACAACCACCTTGAACAACTCATATGGTAGTAAGGTCTTCGTCGGAGGCGCAGGGTTTTTGCTAAATGACGAGATGGACGATTTTAGCTCTAAACCAGGTGTTCCTAATATATTTGGGTTAGTGGGTTCTAAAGCCAATGAAATTCAACCTGGTAAGCGCATGTTATCGAGTATGACACCTACTATTTTAGAATCTAATGGGAAATTGAAAATGGTGGTTGGCACTCCCGGTGGATCCACCATCATCACCAGTGTATTTCAAGTTGTCCTAAATACACTTGAAATGGGAATGAATATGCAGCAAGCCGTTGAGTTTCCACGTTTTCATCATCAATGGTTACCTGACAATACACGCGTAGAGGCTAAACGTTTTTCTGAAGAGCAAATGCTGCGTTTGAAAGCGAAAGGCTATGAATTTGCTACCTCAGGTGGTATTGGACTTGTTGAAGGTATTTTAGTCCTCCCTGATGGTCGATTACAGGGAGGAGCAGATTCAAGAGGAGATGATACCGTTAAAGCTTATTGAAATAGCTTGGCTACCATAAATGCCGCCGCAGCAGCAGCAGCCCCAATAGATGTTACTTTAAGTGAGCCAATAACCGGATTTTGTCCGGTTATTTTGCTTTTAAAATAACCGAAAATTAATAGGGCTAAAATGGTAACACCAGCAGAGTATTTTAACCCATCTACTGGATGAGAAACGTAGAAGTAAGGGATCAACGGTATGAATCCTCCTACTATATAGGATATTCCAATTGTTAAAGCTGAATTTCGTGCCCGGTTTGGATGTGGGCGTTCTAATCCTAATTCAAAACGCATCATAAAATCAACCCATTTGTCTTTGTCCTTTGATATAGCTTCTACAACTATTTCTTGAGCCTCAGGGCTTAATCCATAATCCTCAAATACTTCTCTTATTTCATCTTTTTCACGCTCAGGTACACGCTCTACTTCTTCGTATTCTCGTTTTAATTCCGCTTCGTAATGCTCTTGTTCTGTTTGGCCAGCTAAATAGCCACCAAGACCCATGGCAATTGAACCTGCAACAATTTCAGCGACACCCGCTGTTGTAACAATAGCAGCACAGCTGCTAAGGCAAAAGGTACGGTTAAGCCGTCAGACATGCCTATGACAATATCTGTTATGAATTCAGAGCTTTTTAAATGTTGTTCGTGTAAATGGTGGTCAGGTCCGTGCATAGATTTATTTGATGCCGTGCATCATTCGTTTTAATGGCCCTGCGGCCAATATGTAAAGTAAAATAGCTGCCGCACCCGCAAGAGAAACGAACACCATGAAAAATTCATATAAGTTGTGGATATCAAAGCCTAAGAAACTCGGCATCGCTGCACCTGGTTCTATGGATGGTAATAAGGCTCCCAATGTTCCTGCAAGTGCATAACCTGCCGCATTAGCAATGAACCAAACTCCCATTAATAAAGAAGAAAAACGCTTGGGTGCTAATTTGGCCACTAAGGACAAACCAATAGGGGATAGGCAAAGTTCTCCCATTGTATGAAATAAATACATACAGAATAACCACGATACGCCTAATTTTCCTGATCCTAAATCTTTTACTTGAGAAGCAATAATGAAATATCCAGTAGCAAGTAATAGTAAACCGATGGATTGTTTAGCTGGTGAATTGGGTTCAATTCCGCGCTTCTGCATCCAGGTCCATAGCCAACTAAATGGAAATGCTAGTAAAACAATAAAGATGGAATTGGCATTTTGAACGGAACTAGGAGGTAATTCAATGCCCAAGAAATGTAAGTCTGTTTGTTGGTCCGCTATAAAGGTCAATGATGAACCTGCTTGTTCAAATGCAGACCAGAAGAACATGACGAAAAATGCAATAATATAAAGTACCCAAATACGATCACGTTCAACCTTACTTAACGTTTTGTCTGTCATAATCAAAAATGCCAAACTTAGTCCTGAAGCATAAATGATTGGGTAAATCCAGTCTTTAATAGGATTGGCTTCCGCCGTCGCTATAAATGAGTGGAATACATATACAAGTACTGCAAATATGAAAATTGATATTCCAATGGATTGATTTGAAAATTCTGCTTTTTCAGATTCTTTCGAGGTGTCTTTAACAGCGTTGAAACTTGGTTTTAGGCCTACAGCCTCTCCAGAAGGCGACACGATGAATTTATTTTTTAAGAAATAGAAAGAAATGGTACCAATCATCATAGCCGTTCCCGCTGCAAAAAAGCCCCATTTAAATGCTTCCACGACACGTACACCATCTACTTTCACATCTCCTACCCATGGACAAATAAGCATGCCTAAGAATGCACCTGTATTTATTCCCATGTAAAATATAGTAAATGCGGCATCTAATTTCGTGTCACCTTTCACATATAGTTGGCCCACCATCGAGGAAATATTGGGCTTGAAGAAACCATTGCCTATAATCAGAAAGAATAATCCTGACCACATTAAGATATTAGCTAAAGGTAAATTAGCCGCAAATGTATTTGCTGAGCCAAACAGGAATAGCTGGCCTAAAGCCATGACAAATCCACCAAAAATGATGCAATTTCGATTACCAAAATAACGATCTGAGATATATCCACCCAACATTGGAGTCAGGTAGCTTAACCCAAGAAATCCTCCGTATAAAATTGAAGCTTCGTTTTGTTTGAATGCAAGTGCGCTTACTAGAAAAAGGGATAAAATGGCACGCATGCCATAAAAATTGAAACGCTCCCACATTTCAGTCGTGTACAGTACGTAAAGACCTTTGGGATGCGAAGTAGAATTTTGTGTCATATGATAGGTTATCGATAATCTTTGAGCAAGATAAAATAGTTTGTTTGAAAGTCTCTTAACTCAACTGATAAAATTTGCGGATTGATGGATGGAATTTTGAAAAAAGATGTGAAACCTTTTTCGTAATATTGTTGGTTCAAATCGTTAACTAGAAAATATTTCATGGGTAAGATTATCGCGATTGCAAATCAGAAGGGTGGAGTAGGCAAGACGACCACGGCGATTAATTTAGCTGCGAGTCTAGCTGCGTTAGAATTCAAGACCCTTTTAATTGATGCAGATCCTCAGGCAAATTCAACCTCAGGACTTGGATTTAACCCTAAAGAGGTTTCGCGTAGTATTTATGAATGCATGGTGGGCATCGCAACTGTGGGAGAAAGTATTCTCGCAACCGAGGTTCCTTTTCTAGATATTATTCCTTCTCACATTGATTTAGTGGGTGCGGAAATTGAAATGATTAATTTGAAAAACCGGGAAGGTAAAATGAAAGATGCGTTAGCTTCGATTAAGGATGCCTATGATTTTATCATTATGGATTGTTCCCCTTCCCTTGGATTGATTACAATAAATAGCCTTACAGCAGCTGATTCAGTCATTATTCCTGTCCAATGTGAATATTATGCATTGGAAGGTTTAGGTAAATTATTGAATACGATTAAGATTATTCAATCACGTTTGAATCCCCAATTAGTCATTGAAGGAATTTTGTTGACCATGTATGATTTACGTTTACGTTTATCTAACCAAGTGGTGAACGAAGTTAATTCGCATTTCAAAAACATGGTTTTCGAGACAATTATTCCTCGTAATATTCGTTTGTCTGAATCCCCTAGTTTTGGAATTCCGGCCATCTTGCATGATGCAGATAGCAAAGGATCCATCAGTTATTTAAATTTAGCGAAGGAAATTATTCGAAAGAATGGTTTACTTCAAACGGTATAAGTTATTCAATATGAGCATAAAGCAGGAGCAAAATAAAAAGCGTACAGGTTTAGGTCGTGGTTTAGGGGCTTTATTGGAAGATTCTGAAAATCTTCAAAGTTCTGCTAGTCAATCGGGTTCTTTAATTGGAGGATTGGATGGCGTTAATTTAATGGAAGAGATTCCTCTAGCTTATATTGAAACGAATCCATATCAGCCTCGTGAATATTTTGAGCAATCGGCACTAGAAGATTTAGCGGAATCGATTCGTGTTCATGGTATTATTCAGCCTATTACAGTTCGTAAAATAGGGGCACGTAGTTATCAATTGATTTCAGGTGAGCGTCGCTTACAGGCTTCAAAATTAGCTGAATTATCACGTATACCCGCTTATGTTCGTACGGCAGATGACCAACAAATGATTGAGATGGCGCTGATTGAGAATATTCAGCGTGAAAATTTGAATGCCATTGAAATTGCTTTGTCTTACAAGCGATTAATGGAAGAATGTAATTTGAAGCAGGAGGATTTAGGAGCACGCGTAGGTAAAAACCGATCTACCGTGACGAATTATATGCGTTTGTTGAAATTGCCAGTCAATATTCAATTAGCAATTCGTGAAAATCAGCTCTCCATGGGTCATGCGCGTTGTTTGATTTCTTTGGATAATGCGTTGCTCCAACAGCAATTATTTAACAAAACGATAGCTGAGGAATGGTCAGTGAGAAAGTTGGAAGATGCAGTTCGTCAATCGGCTGCAGGAAAAAGTGAGAACGAAACGAATACTTCGGGTACGATTAATGTCGAAGAAATTCGTGTTTGGCAACGTCAATTAACTGATTTTTTTAAAATACCGGTGTCGATGAAAATGAATGCATCCGGGCAGGGAGAAGTTAAGTTGCTTATTAAATCAGCAGATGATTTAAAGCGCTTATTGGAATCTATCCAATCGTAGATTTATGCGCTATTTTGTATTCTTTTTTGTTTTTTGGCTAGCTATGTCAACTGAATTGAAAGCTATTTCAATTGATTCAATTGTGCATAAGGATACGGTGATAGTCAAGCCTAAACATAAAATTATACCACGCGTTGCCACCATTAGATCGCTCATTTTACCTGGATTAGGCCAAGCATATAATCGACAATATTGGAAATTGCCACTTGTTGCTGGTGCTTTCGTTTCGTTGGGGATGATTGCTAATTATAATCAAGTGCGATACCAAAAATACCGGGCTTTTTATTACATCGTTTCTCCTCATACGGATGATCCAACTTATATACCCCCTAAAACAGTTTCTTTGGTTTATGAGGATGGATTAGCACGGGATTTAGATGTAAATCAATTGAAGCGAATTAATGATGGATTTCGTCGAAATCGAGATTATACCTATATTGGAATGTTTGTCGCATGGGCATTTAATGTTGTTGATGCGAATGTAAGTGCCCATTTGAAGACATTTGATGTCTCAGATGATATTAGTTTGCGGGTAAAGCCTGTCATTGATTTTGACCCTTTATCAAAAGGTTTGGTGTCAAGTCTGACTTTATCCTTTAATTTTAAAAAATGAATTCTATGCGAATTGTCCTAATTGGATACGGAAAGATGGGTAAAGAGATTGAGCGCCTTGCGCTTGGTCGTGGTCATACAATCGTTGCGCGAATCGACGTTGACAATGCACATGAATTAACAACGTTGACATTAAAGGAAGTTGACGTGGCCATTGAATTTTCAAATCCAGCTTCTGCGTTTGCCAACATTTCTACTTGTATCAAAAAGCAAATTCCTGTTGTTTGTGGAACGACTGGTTGGCTTGAAAAAAAGCATGAAATCGAGCAAGCTACTGCCGAACATGATGCGACGTTCTTTTATGCGTCTAATTATTCGATTGGGGTTAATTTGTTTTTCCAACTCAATCGTACGTTGGCCAAATTAATGGCTCCTCACAAAGAATACGATATCTACACCAATGAAATTCACCATTTAGAGAAAAAGGATTCACCTTCTGGAACGGCAATTACCATTGCTGAGGGCATTATTGATGCTTATTCAGATCGTACGAAATGGGTGAATAATGAAATTCCTCAGGCGAACGAGGTGCCGATTTGGTCACAAAGGGAATCTACAATTCCAGGAACACATACCGTAAAGTATATTTCCAAAGTAGATCAAATTGAGATAACACATGAGGCGTTTAGCCGCGAAGGATTTGCATTAGGAGCTGTCATTGCTGCCGAATGGATTCAAGGTAAAAAAGGAATTTTGGGTATGGAAGATATGTTGAAATAGCATTGAAATTCCCACTAAGTATTAATTCATATTAAAAAATATTACATGAAGTCACCAGAAACAAAAAAACCGACAAACAAATCAGCCTTTAGAGAATGGTTAGATTCTGTCATGTTCGCAGTTGTTGCAGCCACATTAATTCGGTTTTTCTTATTTGAAGCCTATACAATTCCAACTCCCTCTATGGAAAGTTCGTTAATGGTAGGTGATTTTTTATTTGTTAGTAAGATGCATTACGGGGTTCGTACGCCGAAGACCCCTTTGCAATTACCTTTGACTCATCAGAAAATTTGGTTCACGAATTTACCTTCTTATTTACGATGGATTGAATTACCTGTGTATCGTTTACCAGGTTTTTCAAAGGTTAAATCGGGCGATGCAGTTGTTTTTAATGTGCCCAATTTTGAGGAGGATGGTGATGCCCCGTTAGACTTACGTACATTCTACGTGAAGCGTTGTGTGGGTACTCCTGGGGATGTGTTAGAGGTTAGGGACCAACAAGTCTATGTGAATGGCAAAGCGATGGAGAATCCGGAGCGGATGCAACATCCTGTTTTCATGAAGACAAAAGAGAATTTAGATGAAGCGTTTTTTGATACCTATGGTATTCGTAATGCTCCTGATGCGAGTTATGATTCAGCAGATTGGTTGCCTTTAGCGGATTCAACGAATCAATTGGTGGGTTATAAATTAAATACTTCGAAAAAACACATCGATGAGATTAAGTCTCTTCCGTGGGCAAAAAGTTTTGATTTTGATTCGTTTAAAGATCCCAAGGGGCTAACCTTTGTCGATATTTTTCCTCATGATACCGTCCAATTTAAATTTAATCGGGATTGGTATGGCCCTATTAAAATTCCAGCAAAAGGTTTGACAGTTCCGTTAGACTCTAAAAATGTGGCCTTCTATCAAGAGGCTATTCGCAATTACGAAGGGAATACGGGTATTGAATTGAAAGCAGGTAAATTATTCCAGGATGGAAAAGTATTGACCACCTATACGTTTAAGCAAAATTATTATTTTATGATGGGGGATAATCGTCATAATTCTGCCGATTCTCGTTTTTGGGGATTTGTGCCTGAGGATAACATTGTAGGGAAAGCCGTGTTTGTGTGGATGTCATTAGATCCAAATAAGGGCTTGTTCTCCGGTAAGATTCGCTGGAGTCGAATATTCCGATTTGTAGACTAAGTAAAAAGGCTTCCGAATGGAAGCCTTTTTTGATTATAATACTTTCAGTACAAAACCTTTTAGGTAATTACTTTCCGGGTGGAATAAATTAATCGGGTGATCTGGTCCTTGGGTCATTTGATGGATGACTTGAATTTCACGGCCAACGGCAATTCCGGCGGCAACAAGCATATTGTAAAATAATTCACGCGTAATTACCTGCGAACAAGAATAGGTAAATAATAAGCCGTTTTTCTTGATTTTCCGAAGTGCTAGTTCATTAATTTTTTGATACCCTTGCAAGGCTTTGTGCTTGGCGTTCATCGATTTTGCAAATGCTGGTGGATCTAATACGATGATATCAAATTCATTTTCGCAATTTTTTAAATAGGGGAGCGTTTCGCCAACGATTGCTTCGTGGGTCTTCGTTTCCATTTTATTTAACTGGATGTTTTCATGGACTAAATCGATTGCTTTAGCAGATGCATCTAGCGAAACGACTGAATTCGCCCCAGCTTGTAATGCATATAATGAAAAGCCACCTGAGTAACAGAACGTGTTTAATATGTCTTTACCCTCAGCATAATGAGCTAATAGTTTCCGATTGTCTCGTTGGTCTAAGAAAAAGCCTGTTTTTTGGCCTGTAATCCAATTAATGGAAAATGAAATTCCATTTTCTTGAATGGTATACGGAACTTTTACCTCGCCAAATACGAAAGAATTTGTACAGTTTTGTGCATATTCTATCGGTAAGGTTTCGCGTGATTTATCGTAAATAGCTTTTACTTTTTTCCCTAAAGTTTTTTGAATGGCAGCTACGATTTCATCCCGGTCGCGGTGCATGCCAATGGTATGCGCCTGGAATACGATGACGTCTTTATACATATCCATGATTAAACCCGGGCAGCCATCTCCTTCGCCATGAATTAAACGGAAAGCATTTGTTTTGGGTAAATTTAGCAGGATACGTAAATCCCATGCATTCTGAATCCGGTTTTCCCAAAATTCGGATTTGTTCTTGATCTCTGTAAATGAGCAAATCTTGACTGCAATACTACCATGATGGAAATGACCAGTGCCTAAAAATTCATCTCGAGAAGAAAGCACATTGACCCAATCACCATCTTGTAAATTTGGACTTTGTTTCTGAATAGCTCCTGAGAATACCCAAGGATGAAATCTTTTAACCGGGGCATCTTTGCCAGCTTTGAGTTGAATGAATTTTTCCGTCATCCTGCAAAATTGCACAAAATTATTTAAAATCGGGTTGGCCAGCTTCTAACCAAGCAGAATACCAAACGTTTCCTACATGCTGAACAGCCTCGTTGAATCGGGTCTCAATTTGATTGTTTAGGCTTTGATGGTACGCTTTAGTGTACGCAGGTGCGTAGGTTTTAGTGAGCAATGTCCCTTTTTTGATGAATATATATTTTGACCTTGCGTTCGTTTTTTGGTTTAATTTTGCTTCGAGGGACAAAAGGATTTCCACCAAGCTATGTGAGCTAAGAATCCAATTCCACGTTTCTTTTTGAAGGTCTGCTATGTATTGAGCAGGTTCCGACCAATCTTCGAGGTCTGACTGAAGCATTTCGGGGATGACTGATTCCCAGAAGGCATGTATCCCAACTTGATTTGACTTTTGTCCATCGTAATTGGAAGTTGTATGTAGCGGAACATGTGCATCTGCAATGTAGTGGCCAAGTTCTGAGGATAGCTTGATAATTTGAAGGGTGTCCCTGTTAAAAAAGGCCTGTTTTAGCCTATTTTTCATGGTTGGGATAATCCAAGGAACAATACCATGTCGTTGTAAACTGTCATTGGTATATAATTGTATGGCCTTTTCAAAGTTCAAGTAAGCAATTGATTTGATCAGGTATCGATCTAAATCGATGTAATGACGTGCCGCTTCCTCATCTAAGGAATGTCGCCGTTGGTCAGGTAAAACAGCCAAGTTTTCTATGGCATGGATATGTCGTTTATAGAGTCCATTCAATTCGGGCGGTAGTGTAAAGATGGCTAGGTGATTGATCCGTTTGTGGGCGTAAAACCCCCATGAATGAGCAGCTATCGAGTAAAAGAGGCATATTTGAAGTAAGAGTACCTGTCGAATAAATTTTTTGAATGATGTATTGTGATTTCTAATCATTTTGATTAATTTTGCAATTCAATTTTACAGAAAAGAGAATTTTTTAGAAGATGGCAAATCATAAATCAGCATTAAAGCGTATCCGTGCAAATGAATCAAAGCGTTTGCGTAACCGTTATCAACACAAATCAACTCGTACGTTGGTTAAGAAATTAAGACTTACAACGGATAAAGCGTTGGTTTCAGACTTATTCAAACAAGTATCTTCAGCGTTAGATAAATTAGCGAAGAAGAACATTATCCATAAAAATAAAGCAGCTAATCAAAAATCTAAATTAGCTAAGTTGGTGAACAAAATCGCTGCTTAAGTCTTTATTATCAAGTACTTGGAAAACCTCGCATCATGCGGGGTTTTTTTGTTTATGCCTGTTACCTTCGGGCATGTATTCCTCTAAAATTTCTGCACTACGCGTGGATGAGCGTCCACGTGAGATATTAGCCTCCCAAGGGAAAGAGTTTCTCCGTATCGAGGAATTGCTTGCCATTTTAATTGGTTCAGGTATTCCAAGTCTTTCTGCCATTGGGATAGCCCAGGAAATTCTTAAATCGATTGATTTCGACCTTAATCACTTAGGTCGATTTACGATGTTGGATTTTATGCAATTTCGCGGTATTGGTCGCGCTAGAGCCTCTATTTTAATCGCTGCGATGGAGTTAGGGCGTAGGCGAGCTTCATTTCTAACCTCTGAAGAGGTGCCCTTTATCCGCAGTTCAAAAGATGCATTTCAATTGTTTCGTCCCAAATTCATGGATTTGGGCCATGAAGAGTTTTGGGTTTTGCATTTGAATCGTGCGGCACGCTTAATTAAGATGGAGCGAATTAGTACAGGTGGAATTGCGGGTACGGTCGTTGATGTTAAAATGATCTTTAAATCTGCTATAGGCCAACAAGCCTCAACGTTGATTTTAGCACATAATCATCCATCAGGTCAGAAACAACCTAGTCAATCGGATCGAGAAATAACAAAGAAATTAAGTGATGCGGGAAGGCTATTTGAAATTACAGTAGCTGATCATTTGATCATTGCTGCTGATACCTATGTAAGCTTCGCTGATGAGGGATGGATGTAACAAAAAAAAGAGGCGTTTATTTGCCTCTTTCTTTGTAGATTTTTTGAAGTTTTGAACCCACGACAATTGAAATCGCGAACAAAATGATAAAAAATGCTGCTCCTGAATATCCCATAGTATTTTAATATTTATGCAAAAATAATCAATTTGTTTAAAGTAAGCCCTTTGTGCTAGGTAAAGAATTTAAATTTTTCACATCACGTTCTGCCGCCATCCGAATGGTTTTAGCGAAAGCTTTGAATATGGCTTCTATTTTATGATGTTCATTTTCACCGGATGCTTGAATGTTTAAATTACATTTAGCTGCATCTGAGAAGGATTTGAAAAAATGTGAGAACATTTCTGTAGGCATTTCTCCAATCATTTCACGTTTAAATGTAGCATCCCAAACAAGCCAATTTCTTCCTGAGAAATCAATGGCCACTTGGGCTAAACATTCATCCATAGGTAACAGGAAACCATAACGATTAATGCCCCGTTTATCGCCAAGTGCCAGCGCGAAAGCTTCGCCTAGCGCGATTCCTGTATCCTCAATGGTATGGTGCTCGTCAATATGCAAATCTCCTTGTACGTGCACCGATAAATCCACATTGGCGTGTTTGGCAATTTGATCAAGCATGTGGTCAAAAAAGCCCAGACCTGTTTGATTATTAGCTTTTCCTGAACCGTCTAAATTAAGTTCAATGGCTATTTTAGTCTCATGTGTATTACGTTCGTGTAGCACACGGCGCGCGGGTAACTTAAAGAACGTATAAATTTCATCCCAATGCGTACATTGCAAGGCAAGAGAATTTTGTAATTCATTCTTAATAACATTGTTGCCAATGTATATCGCTTTCGATCCTAGGTTTTTAGCTAATTGAATATCTGTTTCGCGATCGCCCAAGACAAATGAATTTTCTAAGTCGTATGCCTCAGAAAAATAGCTTTGCAGCATACCGATTCCCGGTTTGCGTGTAGGTAGGTTGTCTTCCGAGAAACTACGGTCAATGTGAACTTGTGCAAATGTAATTCCTTCGCTTGCGAGGATGTCCAACATTTTATTGTGTACTGGCCAAAAAGTATCTTCAGGAAATGAATTGGTTCCTAGTCCATCCTGATTGGTGACCATAACTAACTCAAAATCAAACTCATCATTGATTTTCTTTAGATTAGAAATGACATGAGGTAGAAATTCAAGTTTTTCAAAACTGTCAACTTGCTGGTCTACCACAGGTTCCACGATCAATGTTCCATCGCGATCGATAAATAAAACTTTTTTCATAGCACAAAGGTAAATGATTGTACTTATTTACGAGGATAAAAAATAAAAATAAGGTAATTTCGCATCTGAAATTAATCGTATGAGCCAATTGTTTAGTGTAATATCGGAGGAAGAAAAACTGCGAATCCAGAAACGGGTTGCGGTGATGTTGAATGAGAAAGAAGATAAAATCGCTGAATTATTCCCGGTTTGGGAGGCTATTATTTT
>JBEDFG010000029.1:0-11276 GCA_041175285.1 Bacteroidota bacterium
ATGGCGAGTTGAGAGCTACCTGCGAATCGCAGGAGGATGGCGTACATGGTAAAAAACTAACTCGTTTAATTGAGCAAACACTCCAACAAGCCGGAATACAAGCAAACCAATTAGCCGCGATTGCCATTTCGAATGGACCGGGTTCCTACACAGGTCTGCGCATTGGATTAGCAACAGCCAAAGGCCTTTGCTTTGGACTTGATCTCCCACTTATCGCGTTAAATACATTGGAAATCATGGCGGAAGCATGGGATAAAAACAACCAAAGTCTGTTACTTCCCATGATTGATGCGCGACGCATGGAAGTTTATGCCGCAATTTTGGACACTAAAAATGAAGTTACGATCCTAGAAACTCAAGCAGTTATTTTGGAGCCAGACACATTCCAATCGATCAATCAAAAAATAATCGCATTCGGCAATGGCGCTATGAAATGGCAGGAAACATGCCAACATCCCCTTATTGAATTTTCGCAAGATCATCCATTTCCTGAAGCAAAGAATATGGGACAACTTGCATTCAAGCAATTTCAGACCAAGAAATTTGCCCCAATCGTTACTATCGAGCCCAACTACTTAAAAGAATTTATGGGTACAAAACCCAAAACAGTCAATAGTTAATATGGAAGAGCCAATCATTAATCGCGTCAGCGACCGGATCTTTTTCGATTTAGCTCCACTCCTGTTCATGGGTTTAGCCTTGAAAGAAAAGGAATATCGCGAATTTTTAGCCGGGCATGACTGGTCGGCATACCAAGATAAATTCGTTGCCATCGGTTGTACCGCAGACGCCATCATTCCCACCTGGGCATATATGTTGGCCGCCACCTACCTAAACCCTGTAGCGCGCGGCGTTATTTTTGGAGACCTCGCTGAATTAGAAAAAAATCTATATCTAACGCAAATTGAGTCAATCAATGCTTCGGAATTCGAAGATGCTAGAATTGTCATTAAGGGCTGCTCGAAAGAGGCGGTGCCTACGGAAGCGTATGTTGCCTTGATGCAAAAATTGCAACCCGTCGCGAAAAGCATATTTTTTGGAGAGCCGTGCAGTACGGTTCCGCTATTCAAAAAATCTGCGCAGCCAAAAAATAATTCCTAGATTTGTCCTTGATTCCAATCATATGTCACAACAATCCCAAGAACAATATCAGTTTATTGCCCAAATCCTGAGCAAGCACACAGGGGAATCGGCGCAAATCGACGACTTCCAATTTTTCTATGGGGGGAATTTCAATTTAGCAGTTCGACTTCGAGTAAAAAACACCGAATATTTCATCAAGTGGACGCAAGGTGACCACCAAGGATTGTTTGAGGCTGAAGCAAAAAACCTACAGACGATTCATGCCACAGGTGCGATTCCGGTGCCACCGGTTTTGGGGGTAGGCCAGCTGGACGAGAAGGAATATTTGATGATGGGATGTATTGATTCAGCTGACAAGCAAGTTCATTATTGGGAAGATTTTGGAGAGAAGTTAGCGAATTTACACCGTCATTCTAGCCCACTGGGACATGGCCTTTCATATACCAATTTTATTGGCGCAGCCACACAAGAAAATTCGTGGATGACCGATGGAGTGGAATTTTTTATCGAAAATAGACTCAAACAACAAGTTGGCCGTGCCTTATACGACCGAAAAATCACGACGGAGTTGGCAGAAAAATTCGAAACACTCTATGAGCGATTACCAGATTTATTACCCCATGAAGCTCCCGCATTAATTCATGGTGATTTATGGTCTGGGAATGCAATGGTTAACGAACAAGGATTAATCACCTTGGTAGATCCGTGCTGCTATTATGGATTACGTGAGGCAGAATTAGCTTTCACAACCATGTTTGGAGGTTTTGATACGAGCTTTTACGAGGCCTACAATGCCACATTCCCGATAGAAAAGGGATTCCATGCACGTATTCCACTCTATAATCTGTACCCACTCATGGTACATGTAAATTTATTTGGCGAAGGATATTTGCCCGCGGTGAATAAGATACTAGCTACCTATTAAGGAATCCTCCCAGGCTTGGACTACCTCATCAGGAGAACTAGCCTCAGGGAAAAACGATACTAATTTTCGAAGAATTTCCTCGATGACGGCATCTGGACAAGAGGCGCCGCAGGTCAACAGAACGACTACTTTTTCTTTAGTAGGCATAAAATCCACCGAATTGATCTCTGCTTTTTTACGGTTACTGAAGTGAACAATTTCCTGGTTGGACACTAACTGATCAGCAGATTTTATAAAATAGGTAGGTAATTTTTCGGCGCACAAATCAACTAAATGTGCGGTATTCGAGGAGTTGTACCCTCCAGCAACTAGCGCAAAATCTGCCTCCACCTGTAACAAACCATAGGTTGCACTTTGATTATCATTCGTGGCATAGCACAAAGTATCGCGAGTATCTGCAAAATGTTGTGTCACTTGATCGGGACTTAATTGATAAAAGTCTACAATAACTTCCCGTAAATATTCGACAATCTCCTGTGTGTCCGTGGCCAGCATCGTTGTTTGATTCACAACACCTAGTCGAGCTAAATCTTTATCCGGATTAAAACCTTCTGAATATTGACCTTCGAACATATCAAAAAACTCCTCGGCCGACTGCTCTTTTCGGATAAAATGAGCTAGTAATTTGGCTTGTGACAGATCCTTAATGACTAAAGTTGGTGTCACTGCTTTTGAGTGCGAAAAAGTAGCTTTTGTTTCTTCGTGGCTCGGTTTTCCATGAACAATGACGGTGTATTCATTTTTACCAATTGCGTCTGCGCGATTCCAAACTTTCTCCACAAAAGGGCAAGTTGTGTCATAAGCATACGTATCAATTCCTTGCTGTTGTAAACGCTGTTGAGTTTCTAACGTTGTACCAAATGCGGGCACAATAACAACGTCTGAAGCATTCAACTCAGAAAATGGAATTAGGGGGCCACCCTTTGTGTCTTGCAAAAATCGAACACCACGATCTAATAAATCTGCATTTACAGCTGGGTTATGAATCATTTCAGATAGTAAAAAAATACGTTTATCCGGATTTTCTTCAATAATTCGATAGGCTGTTTCAACGGCATTTTCAACGCCATAGCAAAATCCAAAATGCCGAGATAGGTGTACCTCCAAGGGACCGAAATCAAGTTTTGAAGGACTAAAATCTCGCTTTAATTTGTCTCGCAATCGGCGTACTTCTTTAATTCGACCAATAAGATTGCTTTTATAAAGCGAAGGAATCGAAAATGACTTCATGGACACACAAATTTGGTAATTGATCTTGCTTGTTCGCACCCTAAAACTAGGGTAAGCGACTAAGAGTTTTCAAATTTACCAAATCGGACTATCATTGCCTATTCTTCGTTCACAACAAATGACCTTATAATAATTAATTTCCTAAATGCCTGAGTTGATACTTTGCCCGTTAAATAACTTGTCGTATTTTTGTTGTCCAATAAACTTGATCTATTCATTAAAGGGCAAATAACGCAATGAGCAACTCTACTTCACGTAAGTATGGATTTAAGCGTTTTCTAAAAACTAGCTGGATAGGCTCGTTTGTCTATTCGTTTATTGAAAACCCAGTCAACTTTTTATACTTAGGACTGGCATTATTCGTTTCAATCATCAGCTTTGAGAATTCCTTTAGTGACACCCCTACACAGAAAGGGTATTTGGTGGGCACGTTGGAATTTGGCAACGAAGGTGAACATGTAATTCAATGTGATGCTGTTTCCGCCAGTGTACGTTTAGAATCCGGTCAAAAAGTATTAAGTCTTTCGGCAACAAACGAACAAACCAAAGAAACGATTTACGTCAAAATATTTCAGCTTAGAGGTACTGGGACTTATTTTATTCCCGGAGATGGCGAATCTGGAAACATTGGAAATATCATTCATAATCTGAATGATTTTCAAAATAAAAACAATTTCTACGAAGCTAAAATGCCAGACAGTTCAGGTGTTAAGAATGGGGTGGGACGATTAAACATCACCTATTTATCTGATACTGAAATTGAGGGCAATCTTGTATTGATTGGTAATAACCCTGTAGGACAAAAAGCTGTATTGGAGTCATCCAAATTTAAAGTTTCTATTGTCGTTCCTTAACTCTTCCCATGGAATTTGAACCCGCGATTGTGCACGCATCATATGAGGCGGTGTTAGACTTTTTTGAAACCCAATTTCAAAAACGGCCCACCGACCTTGAGTCCGTATTGTTTTTGATTGGCGTACAGGAACTCGGACAAGGCCATGTTCATTTCACTAAGGAGCAAAAGCAAGATTTAATGCATATTGCTACCTGTAAGGTACTCAGCTACAGTGGATTTTATGCCCTTGAAGGCTTAGATTCCGAAGGTTGGCCTCATTGGAATTTGGTCAAACCTGTGCCAACTCTAAATTTAAAAGAACAAGATCTCTTGCTGAAAGCACATATTGTGCATTACTTTGAATCTGAAATCTTTTAATCTCAATGAAAATAATCAGTTATAATGTAAATGGCATCCGTGCCGCCATCCAAAAAGGCTTTACCTCTTGGTTGGAAGAACAGGCAGCTGACATTATTTGCATTCAAGAGTTAAAAGCCGAACGCGAGCAAGTTGACACGCAAGCAATTGAGGACCTTGGATATCATATTTATTGGCATTCTGCCCAGAAAAAAGGCTATTCTGGCGTAGCGATTTTCTCCAAAATCAAACCCAATCATGTAGAAATTGGATGCGGCATCGAAAAATATGATTTTGAGGGTCGTGTTATTCGATTAGATTTCGACCATGTTTCGGTCATGAGCGTTTATATGCCATCAGGTTCAAGTGGTGACGAACGCCAAGCATTTAAAATGGAATGGTTGGCCGACTTCCACTCGTATGCGCATCAATTACGTACACAAATCCCCAATTTAATTATTTCAGGAGATTACAATATTTGTCATCGAGCGATAGACATTCACAATCCAAAAGGGAATGCCAATAGTTCTGGTTTTTTACCAGAGGAACGTGAATGGATGGAAAATTTTATACAGAATGGGTTTATTGATACATTTAGATTAATTCGTGCCGACGAACCTCATCAATATTCTTGGTGGAGCTATCGAGCAGGTGCGCGTGGAAAAAATTTAGGTTGGCGAATTGATTACCACTTAGCCTCGCAACCTTTGCAAGATCGCATTCAGAATGCCTATATATTACCGGATGCGATGCACTCGGACCACTGCCCTATTGTTGTTGAACTTAAACATACCACCTAATGCACTTCGAAAAACATGTATTTATCTGTGCCAATGACAAAGATGCCCCTAAAAAATGTTGCGGTTCCGGCCATGGCATGGAGCTAGTCAACAAATTCATGGAAACATGGGCCGCCCAAGGAATTGATACCAAAATTCGCATCCAAAAAGCTGGCTGTTTAGATTTTTGCGGGAAAGGTCCTACCATGGTCGTTTACCCTGAAGGTGTATTTTATGGAAATGTTCAGCTAAGTGATGTTGCTGAAATAACAGAATCTCATTTAGTGAATAATACACCAGTAGCTCGCCTACAAATTGGATAGTAACTTATGATTTATCGCCTCTACCCGACCCTTTTAAATTCATTTTCACTTTATCTCAACCAAACGCGCGATGCGAATGGTAAAATTATTGTGGATGAAATTGAGATGATCGAACGAATCAATCGTGTTAAAAAGCCTACGACTAAGGCCCAACAAAAGGGAGTCGATTTTGAACGGGCTGTCACCTTAGGCGAAAACGAAGAATTATTTGCAGAAGGCATTATTGATAAAGCTCGAAACTTAATTCCTGATAAATACAAAACACAGTTTTATGTGGAGTCCCGCTACAAAAACGCCCAAATATATGGCTATGTAGATGGTGTTGGCGAACATGTAGCTTTTGATTTAAAAAGTACATCCTTCTATGAACCGGGGCGGTTTTTAAAAAACCACCAAAACCTATATTTACTAGGTTTACAAAAATTCGGGATTGAACAATTGGATTATGTGATTACTGATTTCTCGGATGTCTATGTTGAATCCTATCAGTTATCTACGATGGACTTCAATCCATTATATGATCAAATCGAAAAATTTACGGCTTTTTTAGAAGAAAATAAGCGCTTCATTCGAGACAAAAAGATCATCGATCGCAAAACGAATGATAATCAGTTATCGCTCTTCGAATAACTAAGCGATCAAATTTAACAGTTCGCGCAAATCCAATATCTGATTTTCACAGGTTTGTACTTCGCCGCGTAGATTCAAATGAATTCCTTGAATACCTACATTAGCTGCGGCTTGAATATCGATGAGTGGATGATCTCCCACCATTAATGCCTCCTCAGGTGCGATTCCCGCGGATTTCAGCGCATAATCAAAGAAACCACGTGCTGGTTTTTTATGCCCTGCAATATCGGATGTAATGATTTCTTGAAAAAAATGCCGCATACCAGCACCTTCAATTTTAACCCATTGAATATCATTAAATCCATTTGTCAATACATAAATGGGATACTTTTGGGCCAAAATCTCAATCACTTCAAATGCCCCAGGTATCAAATTAGTTTTGCGTGGTGTCCTTACTAAATAGGCATCAGAAAATTCTAAAGCAGGCCCATTTACTTCTAATGCATTAAAAAAACGAACAAAACGAGTTTCGCGAAGTGTTTCTTGCGAGATCTGACCTAATTGATATGCCTCCCAAAGTGAATCATTGATATGCTGAAATGTATCCCACATGAAATCTGAATCAACCGCTGGAAGATTAAATTCCACAAATAATTCAGTTAAAACTTCACGCGCATTTCGATCATGATCCCAGAGTGTGTGATCCCAATCAAAAAATATGGCTTTAGGGGTAAATTTCATCGAACAAAGGTAATAATAAGCTACCTTTGCGCCTATTAAAATCCAAAAGCTATGGAGCATCAATTACAACTAAAAAGACCATTGGCCTTTTTTGACTTAGAAACCACGGGAATTATGGTCAATCGCGACCGAATTGTGGAAATATCAATTGCAAAAGCAAATGTCGATGGAACAGTAGATATCAAAACGAGACGTGTCAACCCTGGCATTCCGATTCCGTTGGAGGCTTCATTGGTACATGGTATTTATGATGCAGATGTAAAAGATGAGCCTAATTTTAAGCAAGTTGCGAAGTCGCTTGCTGCATTTTTAGAAGGATGTGATTTAGCCGGCTTCAATTCCAATCGTTTCGATGTTCCCATGTTGGTGGAAGAATTTCTTCGCAACGATGTGGATTTCGATATGAAAAACAGAAAATTGGTGGATGCCCAACGAATTTTTCACATGATGGAGCCTCGGAATTTGACGGCAGCTTTCCGTTTTTATTGCGACAAAGAATTGGTTGGCGCACACGGTGCAGAAGCGGATGTTCTCGCAACTTTGGAAGTATTAAATGCGCAGGTTAAGCGCTATGCAAATACAAGCATGAAAGATGCGGAGGGTAAGGAATATTTCCCGATTCAGAATGATGTCAACAAATTACATGAATTAAGTGCGTCGAACTCCATTGATTATGCAAATCGCATGGTTTATAACAAGGACAAGGTGGCTGTTTTTAATTTTGGAAAATATATTGGTCGGCCTATTTTAGAGGTTCTAAAATCAGATCCTTCTTATTTCGATTGGATGATGAAAGGAGATTTCCCCATGGACACCAAACGCAAATTGACCGAAATTAAATTACAAGGTTTTCAACGTTAGGGGCTGTAAAATTCAGTTTAATTCGTATTTTTGCCTCGCATAAATGCATTTAAATAACTACTATGCAATCGATTCCAGAAGTATTACGCACGATTCCACTAACCCATTACATCCTTGTAAGCTCCGCATTATTCTGCATTGGAATTCTAGGAGTATTGACCCGCAGAAATGCGATCATTGTTTTCATGGCTGTCGAGCTAATGTTAAACGCAGTTAATTTATTATTAGCAGCCTTTTCATCTTATTATTCAGATCCAGCAGGTCAAATTTTTGTCTTTTTCATTATGGCAGTTGCCGCAGCGGAAGTTGCTGTAGGCCTTGCCATTATTGTCATGATTTACCGAAACATTCAAAGTATTGATATCGGTGTGCTTAATAAATTGAAAAACTAATTTTAGCACGCATTCAATCAGCCTTACTTATGTCATTATTCTATTTAATTCCCCTGTTACCCTTTATTGGCTTTGTCATTAATGGATTTGCATTCCCTAACTTAAATAAGCAAGTAGCCGGCATCATCGGCACAATTCCTCCGGTAGTTGCCTTCGCCTTATCCTTGCAATTATTTTTGAATTTTGACGGCCAAGCGCAAATTTATACGTTGGCCGAATGGATTAAAGTAGGTGAATTATCTATCCCATTTGCGTTTCAAGTTGACCAATTATCTCTATTGATGCTCCTAATTATTACAGGGGTTGGGACTTTGATTCATATATACTCCATGGGCTATATGGCACATGATGCTGGTTTAGGTAAATTCTTTGCCTTTTTGAACCTATTTATCTTCTTCATGTTGATTCTCGTTTTAGGTTCAAATTTTACCGTTTTGTTTATAGGCTGGGAAGGTGTTGGTTTGTGTTCCTATCTATTGATCGGATTCTGGAATCAGAAAAATAGCTATGGGGATGCGGCGCGTAAGGCATTTATCATGAATCGAATAGGTGACTTGGGATTCTTGGTGGGTATTTTCTTGTTGATTCAAAACTTTGGCACAACGGATTATTCAGCGATTTTTACCTCCATCAATGAGGGTAATGTACCCGAAAATGTAGGGTTAATTGCTTTCTGTTTATTTATTGGTGCCATGGGTAAATCAGCCCAAATTCCATTATATACGTGGTTACCAGATGCGATGGCAGGGCCAACTCCCGTATCGGCATTGATTCACGCGGCTACGATGGTGACAGCGGGTATTTACATGGTCATCCGTGCGAATGTATTATTCGAATTAAGCCCAGAGGTTTTACACTTTGTAGGCTGGATAGGATTAGCAACGGCATTATTAGGTGCCGCTATCGGTTTATTCCAAAATGATATTAAGAAAGTATTGGCCTACTCAACGGTATCCCAATTGGGCTATATGTTTATGGGTCTTGGCGCTTCAGCGTATACAGCTTCATTTTTTCATGTAATGACTCATGCGTTCTTTAAAGCCTTGTTATTCTTAGGTGCAGGATCCGTCATTCATGCCATGTCAGATGAGCAAGATATTCGCAAAATGGGTGGATTGAAAAGCCAGATGCCAATTACTTATATCACCTTTTTATTAGGAACGATTGCCATTGCTGGTATTCCTCCCTTTGCAGGCTTCTTCTCTAAAGATGAAATTTTAGCAAGCTTATATCATCATGATCCAATCATGTGGGGTTTAGCTATTTTAGGATCCGCATTAACATCATTTTACATGTTCCGTGTCTTTATTTTAACCTTCTTTGGCGAATTTAGAGGCACCCAAAAACAAGCGGATCATTTACATGAATCGCCTTGGACCATGACCTTACCATTGGTTATTTTAGCAATATTCTCTGTGGGTGGTGGGATCATCAACTTGCCTCATTTTGCGGGAGGCAATGAATTTTTAGCCCACTGGTTAGCTCCACTACTTCCTGCAGCTGGTGAAGCAGCTGAAGTTAATTTCTTGAGTTTAGAAGGTGGTGCGCCATTACTGGCGGCTTTTTTACCTGCTGCTTTGGCCATTTATCTATTTGGCATGCAGAAATCCATTCCTGGTTCCGATGAATCAGTTTCAGGTATTCAAAAAGTGATTTATAATAAGTTTTACATCGATGAATTTTATGACATGATCATTGTTCGTCCGATTAGCTTGTTGAGTAACTTCTTGCATCAAATTTTCGAATTTTTAGTTTTGGATTTAATCGTCGAAGGTGTAGGCAAAGTTGTTCAATACGCTTCCTCCGAATTCAGACGTATACAAACTGGAAACGTAGGTTACTACATTTTCATGATCGTTATTTCCATAACAGTCATTTTATTTTTGGGTCTAAAGACTTGGATTTTATAATCTTTAATCGACGCTAAAGGCATGTATTTACTTTTTATTTTATTATTTCCACTTGTATTAGGTAGCTTTTTGTTGCTTGCTAAACCTAAAAATGCATTTATCCTTTCCTTGGCTGGCTCGATCATTGAAGCGATTGCGGTCGCCTATGTATTAATCCAATCCAATGTAGCACCTAGTACACTGGCCATTTCCATTCCTTGGATTCCGGAAGCTGGTCTTTCATTTTCACTTTGGGTAGATGGGATTAACGGGATATTAATTGGTTTAACAGGCTTATTGATTCCATTTATTATTGGAAGTACTGCAAATACTGAAAAGGCGAATAACCCAATTTATCAGGGATTAATCTTAGCCATGCAGACAGCCTTGTTGGGTTCGTTTTTAGCCAAAGATGCATTCCTGTTTTACTTTTTCTTTGAAGCCTCCTTATTACCGATCTACTTTTTATCTGCCCAATTTGGTGGTGAAAATCGGATTGCTATCACCTTTAAGTTTTTTGTGTATACTTTATTTGGATCCCTATTCTTACTAATTGGGTTGATCTATGTTTATTTACGTACACCAGGTGGAGTAGGATCATCAGATATCGATGTATTAATTGAAACGGCACGGACTTTACCAGCTGCCTCTCAAAATTATTTATTCCTAGCATTCTTCATCGCATTTGCCATCAAAATGCCCATCTTCCCATTTCATACATGGCAGCCTGATACATACACAACTTCGCCTGCCCAAGGCAGCATGTTGCTAGGAGGTATCATGTTGAAAATGGGTACTTACGGCGTAATTAGACTAGTCTTGCCCATGTTCCCTTTGGGTATGATAACCTGGGGCACGACCGTAACAGTTTTATCGGTTATTGGAATACTTTATGGCTCGATTATTGCGATCCAACAAAAAGATGCGAAGCGCTTAATCGCTTATTCATCTTTTGCGCACGTTGGCCTGATGTCCGCAGGTATTTTAACTGGAAGTTTAGCAGGAATTCAAGGGGCACTTTATCAAATGCTTTCTCATGGTATCAATATCGTGGGCCTATTCTTTGTTATTGAGATTATTGAACGCAGAACAAAAACACGTGAATTAGCCCAACTAGGAGGAATAACTCAAGCTTCGTTTGTACTAAGTGTTTCCTTTGTTGTCCTGAGCTTAGGTTCAGTAGCCTTACCGCTAACAAACGGATTTATCGGCGAATTCCTATTATTAAAAAGTGTTTTTGATCAAGATATGTGGACTGGAATTATTGCCGGGATCACCATTATTTTAGGTG
>JBEDFG010000030.1:0-10682 GCA_041175285.1 Bacteroidota bacterium
GATTTTCGCGATACCTGCTTTTTCAACCAGTGGAGAAGCTAAACGAATTTGCATCCGCGTATCTTCCACGATGAATGTGGCTGGTTTACCATCGACTAACACACTTTCGATGGCATAACCTCCATCAAATGCAACATTTCCGAAACGACCTCCTAAAACAGGGGTTGTTTTACCTCCACGTGATTTGGTATGGAATGAATTTTGGTCAAGTTGCAACCACAAAAATGGCAACTTATCTGGCGAATAATTCTTGTAGGTAATCTCCACGTCACCCGTAACCTTGCGGTTCACATCGTCCAACGAAGCTGAAATTTTATAGTCAGCGACATTTTGCCAATAGCTTGGACCAGGAACTCCTGCAGCTGAACGCGCTGAGGATAAAGGTCCGTAATTCCACAAGGGGTGAAATAATTCGTATGCATTGTATTGCGCAAACGTTTGGGCAGTACAAAACAGTAGACTTAGGGTAATTAATTTTTTAATCATTAGGATGAAGTTATAGGTAATACATTATTCAAAAATGGTCAAAATCTCGTCATCTAGCAAACGTTTTGTCAAACCTAACGCTTTCGGAACTTCATAATGGAAGAAAAACTTCATGGTATGAATCTTATCTTGATAAAATGCTTGCTCACTGCTGCTGTTTGCCAATGCCTCCGCTGCCACATTTCCTTGCTTCAGCCATTGCCATGCGACTACGATCAACCCAAACAATTCCATATATAAAGTCGAATCAGCTAAGAAAACATCTGGCTGAGCAGCCTTACTTAATTTATGCATCGTCACTTGATTCAAGCTGGCTAATTCGGTGGCCAACATCTCTGCGTAAGGTTTTGTCTTGTCATTAGACAACCCTTTCTGAATATCTGCCTGAATCAATTTGACCAAAGCTTGAACAGCTTTTCCTTGCGCACTTGGAATACCGCGTCCCAACAATGTTAAACCGTGAATACCCGTGGTGCCTTCATAAATTGACATAATCCGGGCATCGCGTGCCATTTGCTCCAATGGAAAATCTTCGGTATATCCGTAGCCACCTAGCACCTGAAGTCCTTGATTGACTGCCAAAATTCCTTGTTCGGCCGGGTAGGTTTTGGCGACCGGGGTCATTAGATCCAACAAAATTTGAGCTTCCAATTGTTCTTCCCCTTCCAAACATTTCGATAAATCTTCCCATAAGAAACATTGGAATAACAGTCCCATCGCTCCTTCTACGATTGATTTTTGATAGTACAACATACGTTGTACGTCAGGGTGATTTTGTATCAGTGTCGGAGGGGTTTCCGGATCTTTATTAGTCAATTTTCGACCTTGACTACGTTCAGAAGCGTATTGTTTGGAGAAATGATAAGCAGCGGATGCGATATAGGCGCCTCCCATGCCCACGCCTAAACGTGCTTCATTCATCATTTGGAACATATACATGAGGCCTTTATTGGGTTCCCCCACTAAATAGCCGATCGAGTCACCTTGATCCCCGAAAGACAGGTGTAAGGCTGGTGTCGCTTTTTGGCCCATTTTGTGGTATAATCCCAGCGACAAAACTTCATTCGAAACCCATTGTCCGTTTTCTTGTCGGCGCTTCGGAACCACAAATAATGAAATCCCTTTTGTTCCTTTGGGAGCTCCTTCTAAACGTGCCAATACTAGGTGGATGATGTTTTCTGAGAAATGATTATCACCACCTGAGATGAATATTTTTTGACCTTTGATGGCATAGGATCCATTCCCTAAATCTTTCGCTGTTGTGCTGACATCGTTCAATGAACTTCCGGCTTGCGGTTCAGTCAAACACATTGTCCCTGTCCATTTACCAGAAAGCATGTTGGGCACATAGGCCTGCTTTAATTCCTCGGAACCGAAACTCGCTATCAAGTGCGCTGCTCCATTACTTAGTCCCGTAAACATCACGATGGAATTATTCGCAGCACCTCGAATGAATTCATGGGCTCCTCCTACAATCGAAGGGAGTTGTTGGCCCCCTTTCTCATACGAAAACGTTGCGCCAATCATGCCTGACTCTCCCATTTCTTTGACATAGGCTTCGACCGAATGATGGACCTGAACGGTTCCGTTTACGAGTTCCGCTTGTTTACGATCAGCGTCCACGAAATGGGGGCGCAAGTGACGTTCGGCGATTTGTTCGGATGAATCCAGAATCATGTCAAACATGTCTGGGGTATAGTCTGCGTAACGTGGATAGTTACATAAGTTACCATATTGGAATACCTCTTTTAAGATGAAATCGAGGTTTCGGCGATCGTATTCTTTCGGCATAACTTGTTCGGTTTAGATAGAAACAAATTTGCAGAGAAAAAAACTATTATGCAAGCATACTACTTTGCCTCCCGCCCACCTACCTTTGGCAAACCTTGGAGGATTGCCAAAGGTAAGGAGTTGCGAGGAGAAAAAAGGGGATTTAAAATCAGTAAACTGGTAAAGTCAAACCCACATTATAGGGAACCCAGGCCGCCATCCGGCAGTCCCACAAAGGGGAATCTTCATAGCGTAAATTCTTGAAATCAACGAAACTGACCAATTTTTGATAGGACGCAGCTGGAATTCCATTATAGCGATCGACCAACACACGTTTTTTCGTTTTCCCTGCCACCATAAAATAACCAAGTACCTGGCGGTCCGGATTATTCAAACAAGTCAAGTTACCAATAATCTGAGCGGGTACTTTATCAAAAATACCACCACCCAACTTCCGCTGATCCTCTTGTCGCTTCCAATATTGATGCGTCGCTTTGTCCACATGATACACCTCCAACTGCACAAACCAATCCGTAAAATCATCGTAAGGAATCGACTCCAAAGGCAATTTGATTTCCCGACCATCTAAAAACGCATCATCCAATAAAATGGGCTGTGTGTTTTGAACCGCTTGCCAACATTTACTATAGCAAATTGGCACCGCTTGCGGGGGTGGCGGTGGGGTCGGGCAAGTCGTTAAAAATTGAATGAAATCCTGTCTTTTGATAAAATAATAATCATCCGACCCGCGTGAATCTTGTAAACTTGATTGCATCTCAAAATGCATATCATCCACCTTTTCCGCATTGACATACGTAGAAGACAAGGTCTTTAATTCAACCGGGGCAGAAAGCACTTGCCAAGTCGACGCAATATCAAGTCCTTCCTTGGTCATGATTTTCAATTGGTATTTTTTGCCCAATTTCCCAATGAACGAGGTGGGCGTTTGGTACATCCCTTTTTGAATTTCCTTCAACGAGATTGCTGCGCCCGACTCATCTACGATACGCACATCCGCACCCGGAATGGACTGTCCCTGAAACTGCGTAGGATCAAAAGGTGAATAACCTGAGGTATAATTCAAACGAACCGTATACGGTCCTGCCAAATTTGACATTTCACCATAGACCACGATCGCATCACTCAGGTTTTCCGTCTTGAAATCCGTTATTTCCGTTTCGCATGATAGCAAACCTAATAACCCCACAAATGCCAATATCCTCCTCATTAAAATTTGAAATTATAGGTTACGGATGGAATCGCAGCTCCCAACACAGATAATTGATACGTCCGAGCTTGATTAATCAAGCCTGTAGATGATCTAAAAAAGATCGAATAGGCATTTTGGCGTGCCAAAATGTTATAAACGGAGAAATTCCAACTGCCCTGCCAGCGTTTTCCTTCCTTCGGCTCAATCGTAAAACCAATATCCAATCGCATGTAAAAAGGAATTCGCTCCTGATTTCGCAACGTAAAACTTGGGCTAGAATAACCATCCAAAAGTGGTTGAATCGTCGTGCTCGTCAAATACGTATTATTCGAACCGCCATATCGATAGGTCGTCGGCGTTAATCCTGGACGTGGAAATACCCCATTGGCATATGCATAATCATATAAATCATTATACGCATAAATCTTATAGCGGCCATTGGGATAGGTAATCGGCCGACCAGATGTAAAGGTGAAATTCGAATTGAATGAAATACGTTTTGTCAAACGGTTATTCAACACAAATTTAAAGTTGTGCGGCATGTCAAAATTAGCCGGAAATTCTTTCCCAAAATTAGCTGCAAACTGACCATCCGTAGCCTCCACTTGTCGGAACGAACGTGCATACGTATATGAAACCCAACCCGTCAAACGCAATCCACGTGCTTTCTTCAAGAAAAACTCTGCCCCATATGCGCGCCCCTTACCTACAACTAACTCTGTCTCAACCGTTGGGTTTAAATACAATGCCGCTCCATCGATATAATCAATCACATTCGACAATCGCTTGTAATAAAACTCAGCAGATGCTTCAAAAACTGCATTTTGGGCATTGGTGAAATTCCTGAAAACACCTAGCGAGAATTGATCCGCCACCTGTTGGGGCAAAAATTCATTGGAATTCTTCCAAATATCCACCGGAGAAATAGCCATCGTATTTGACAATAAATGCATGAATTGCTGCATCCGATTAAATCCAAATTTCACCGAGGTACTCGAATCCAATTTCACTGCCAAAGACAACCTAGGCTCTAATCCTCCATACGATTGAATCACATCACTCGACGCAAAACTCAATGTATCCATTAATGAATTCAAGGTGCGCGGTGTTCCTGTTTGATACTGATAGGTCTTCAAGGGACCCAGCAATTGGAAATAGGCATACCTCAAACCATAATCCAAACTTATCCGTTTCCCGATTGGTAAACTATGCCCTGCATAAATCCCCATCTCACGAGAATTTTCCACTTGCATGGGAAATTCATTCACTTCCGAGGAAGAGGTCGTGGGCCTAAATGTCCCAGCATCATTTTGATATAGATTTAACTCAGCGCCAAAATCAATTCTTCCCCGACCCTTCAAATCCAAACTCAAATCCTCCCGAACCGTCCGTTGCTTAATCGATGGTTTCCAATCAAATTCTAATCCTGATTTCAGTCCTTCAATCCCATATTGATAATCACTCACAAAGGCTGTGAAATTATGGGATAACTTACCCCAAAGGGCATTATGCTTAAAACTGATAGATTGTGTCTGCCACGAATACAAGGTATCCGATGCAAATTTAAAGCCGTCATGACTGATATAACCCGATAAAGATATCCGCTGATTTTCATTCAATTTGTGTGTCAACTTAAAATTGACATCGTAGAAATCAGCCTTACTTTTTTTCAAGGCAGGGTTAGGGAAATAGCCCAAATAAAAATCAGAAACCGAACCACGCGCACCGAGAATCAATGAAGTCTTACCTTTGACCAAAGGCCCATCAATCAATAATCGACTGGAAATCGGACCGACACCCCCTTGAATCCCCCATTTGTCAAAATTACCTTCCTTCACCCGAACATCTAAAACCGACGAAGCCCTTCCGCCATACATACTCGGAATCCCACCTTTATACAAACTTAAATCTTGAACCATGTCGGCATTAAAGCCCGTAAAAAACCCAAACAAATGTGACGTATTAAACAAGGGAACCCCATCCAGTAATACCAGATTTTGATCCACATTTCCTCCACGCACGTTAAATCCAGAAGCTCCCTCACCGACCGTTGACACACCAGGCAACAACATAATACTTCGAATCACATCAGCTTCACCCATCAAATTTGGCAGCTTTTTCAAGGTCTTGCTCGACATTTTTTCCACGCCCATCATGGTGCGGTTGACATTGGCATCTGACTTTTCAGCCGAAATAACGACCTCGTCTAAGATCTGTTCAGCCTTTTCCAGGAAGATATTCATGCTCGCATTTTCCTTCAAATCAATGCGACCAGTCTTAAACTTATAGCCCAAACTACGAAAGACCATTTGATAAGAGCGCGAAGGTAAAGTCACGGAAAAATGACCAGATGAATCGGTACGTGCACCAATGGATAAACCCGAAAACAAGACAGAAGCACCTTCTAAAGGAGCTTTGGTTTCGATATCCTGAATCGTGCCAGAAAAAATAAAATAACCTCTTTTTTGTCCGAATGCGGCACAAGAAATCATCAACAACACTACTAAAAGCCTGTACCTCATTTTCTTTTATTTCGCAAGATTAAAATCCCTTTGGAATTTTTCCAGGCAGGATCAAATCCGCCAGCTGGGAACTTCGCAACCGCATGGCTACCTAACACCACATCCAAATCTCCATCCCCTTCGATATCCGCAATATCCATCACAGACCAGCGACCCAGGTGATTCACAGGAATGGTCTGCAATTCAAACGTTTTACCCAAATTATTAAAGTACATCAACCCCTCGGCTGGTCGTTTTTCCACATCAGGGAATAGCGCAATCGACAACATATCTTGGTCACCATCCGAATCTATATCGGCAAGCATCACTTTTGTTGCCCCATTTTGTGGATAAAATGCTTGTTGCTTAAAAGTCATCCTACCCTGATTAGTGTACACATACACCCCGTGATAAGGTTTCAAAATGGTTGAAAAATCGGCATTGTCGCCAGCCGTACAAACGATATCAAGATCTCCATCTCCATCCACATCACCCAAATCAAATGAGCTCGTACCATAAATCGAAGGAAACCGCAACAGACGAGATTCATCAAAATTCAAACCACCCTTATTTGTATAAAGCATCATTCGTTCATCGCCCTGCGCAAATAGAGCAACAATGTCCGGCCGACCATCTCCATTAAAATCCCGAACATCAACATGTGTGGCTCCTGTTTGCGGATTAAGCACCTTTTTTGACCAAGAGCCCCCCTGTTGTTTCCAGACAGCCATACCACCTACCATAAATCCAAATTCACTCGAAATCAATTCCTCCTGACCATCACCATCTAAATCAATCGCCTTTAATTCAATCGGCCGATTTAAGCCTTTCAAAATTTCTTTTGAACCAGCCTGATTAATCAACTGAACTGAGCCATTCACATCTGGATTTGCTTGGGTAGTCGTACCTATAAATGTGTATAAATACTGCTCTTTCAAACGTTCGATGTATGTTAACGCGTTTTGGTTTTCTGTTTTTTGAACTGGTTTCCCTTGCGCATCTAGCACCCAGATTACCCGATTCGACTGATCTCCCGCAATAATTTGATGCTTTTTGGTATCAATGCGAACAGCCGTAAAATTAGGAATCGTACCATTTGCCAATGCTACAGGCAAGTCTTCCACGGCAAAGATTTGATTTTCTTTTAACGGAGCATATGCAGGAAATTTTAATTCCTTTGGCGCCTTGGTCAAATAATATTCCTTGATTTTTTCCCAATCATCATCCGCAATCATCTGTGATGCAGGACGCATAATCGCATAATCAGAAAGTGGTTTTTGCAACTGGTCTATTTCCTTGGTAACACCCAGCATGATTCCCATATAAGGCAAGGTGCTATACTGCCACACATTCTTTGGCAATAATTCAGGAGCTGGTAAGGCGTGACATGACTGACAATACTGCTTAGCCAAAGCCTCCCCTTCCGATACATCTTTCGAGCAACTAGGAAACTCATAGGAGAAAATCGAGAACAGGGCTATGGCTAGGATTATCCGCATTAATTCAGTTTTTTAAACACTTGCAAATGATCCGAATTGCGCGTCACAAAATATAAGGGACCCTTCGGTGTACGTACTGTTTTGATATCACGCACATCACCTTCTTGTAAGAATCCCGTGTCTGTAGGAATTAAAGCCTTAAATCCACCTTTGCCATTTCCCTTCAATATTAATCCGAAAAAGGCATCATAACGTGCTTGATACATGGATGCGCCATTGAAGTTTCCGCCCAAAATAACATCCAAATGTCCATCTTTATCTACATCCTCCGTTCGTAAAACCATCACTTTGGACACCTGCGCTAAAGCCGGCAAATCATGTCGCTCAAATTTTCCCTGGTCTTTATTTTCAAGGTATACGGACTCAAACGTATTCACCATACGTTCAGTCGCACCTTTCAATTCATTATCTCCAAATAAATCTTCAATCGTATTTCCGGCAAATTCATTGTATTTAGTATACTTCTTACTGATGATACTTGGAATCTGTTTCCCAATTTCATCTTTACTATTGATCGGATACCAATCGTCACCTCGGTTATACCCAATGATATGCTCCTCCGTCTCGTTCTTATCTACGTCCTTAATCAACATACGAAGCTTCCCGTCGACCTGTTTACGCAACTTCGTGTTCGTTCCCAAGTTGCCTACAACAAAATCCATATCCCCGTCTTGATCAAAATCTCCCGCGGTCAAACCACTCCAGAATCCAGTCAACTCCTCCAACCCATTTTCAATCAATGTGAATTTCCCTTTCTGATTTTCGAACATTTTAATTGGCATCCAGTCTCCCACAACCGTTAAATCTTGATCACCATCCTTGTCAATATCCGCCCAAATGGCTTCGGTCAACATGCCCGCTTCGCGTAAGTCAGGCGCAATGGATTGCGTACGATCTGCGAATTGTCCCTTGCCATTATTCACCAATAAATATGATTTAGGCGAATAGCCATAATGGTAACCAACCACACGACCTCCCACAAACAAATCAATATCTCCATCGCGATCGAAGTCACATGGACGAACCACTGATTTATTATCAAACATCGGAGGAAGCGCTTTTAAATCACGTGCGAAATTTCCTTTACCATCATTTTTATAGAGACGGTCAAACTGCTCTGGCATTTGATCGTAAAATTCATTACCGCCCGAAACCACATATAAGTCCAAGTCTTTATCACCATCAGCGTCAAAGAACAAGGCATCCACATCTTCGAACAAACTGTCTGTCTTAAATGAAGTTTGAGGTGAGAATGCAAAGCCATTCGCTTTTTGCAAATACAATTGGCCAGCTTGGTATTTAGCACCGCCCACATAAAAGTCATCCAATCCATCTCCATTCACATCTCCTACCGCCATTTTGGGGCCTTCCATCGAAACTTTAAATGGAATTAACAATTCACGATTGAAGTCAAAATAGGTGTTCTCCTGATGTAAATAAGGAATACCTAGCGACGCAGTCACTTCTTCAAACATCGGCTTCGGCTGAATAAAGAATTGAAAATCCTTCACCAGAATCTGCGCATTTTTCTGATCAAGTGTCAACAATTCATTGATCTTCGGGTTTTTAATGATCTGCATTTTCTCATTTTCCCAAATCACAATCAATGAATCCACTTGACTCAATTGACCGATACCGAAAAGCAAAGTGGGCTCTACCGAACTCATAAAACCACGCGTCGGCATCATCTGCTGCATTTGTTGGCCTTCCTTCGTCTTTAAAATCACCTTCGCCCCTACGCCAAACGTATTCATACCCTCCCCCTTGAATTTAACCTTCACGAAATTATTCTTTAATAATTCGCGCGAATGATTTTCATAAATTCCAGCAGGTTCATTCAAGTTATTCGATATCAAATCCAAGTCGCCATCATTGTCCAAATCCGCATAGGAACTACCATTCGAAATCCCTTCTTCCTCGAAACCCCAAGTCATAGACTTATCCTTGAAACGCAAATCTTTCGAACCTTGGAACAAGTAATTATGAACCTTACCACTTGGCATTAAATCAATTGCCTCCTGATCCAATTTATGGGACGTTGGCAATCCATAATGCAACGAATCTCCTATCACAAATTTGAGGTAATCAAGGTCATTCGGCCGACGTAAAATACCGTTCGAAACGAAGATATCTTTCAGTCCATCGCCATCATAATCAGCCATTAAGGTACCCCAGCTCCAATCCGTTGCCGCTACACCTGAAGAGGCCGCAATGTCAGCAAATTTTTGACCACCCATATTCAATTGCAGACAGTTACGACTGTATTGATTGAAATAGCCAAACTGCAATTTGTACATGTAAATGTCTAATGGATCTTCTCCAACGGATGATTTTTCAACCTTTTCGTCTTCCGGATACATATCCAAAGTCATTACATCCTGGTAACCATCGTTGTTAATATCCGCAATATCGGAACCCATGGAGAAGCGACTTAAGTGCTTAAAATGCTCTTTAATGCCTTCTTTGTAAGTTCCATCTTTCTGGTTAATGTAATAATAATCGTCTTCGTGGAAGTCGTTGCTGACATAGATATCGAGCCAACCGTCATTATTTAAATCTGCAACAGAAATTCCCAAACCGTAGCCCATCGCCGCTTGGTAGATACCCGATTCAGCTGAAATATCTTTGAATTTACCCCCATCGTTGCGATATAAATAATCACCTGCTTCGTTGTCTTTCAACATACGGGTGTTCACACGATCATACGAACGGGTATTATGAACGGCATGATTTAACAAATAGCAGTCCAAATCACCATCTTTATCATAGTCGAAAAATGCAGCTTGGGTTGAAAAACCGGTAAAGTCTAGACCATATTCGCTAGCTTTTTCTGTAAACGTATTGTCGCCGTTATTGATGTACAATTCGTTTGAACCCTCCATCCCTTTGAAATTACTCACGGCACAAATGTAAATATCCAATAGCCCGTCACCGTTGACATCCGCCATGGTAACACCTGTTTTCCAATCTGAAAATCCTTCAACGCCCGCTTTCACAGAGATATCCTCGAACTCCATGTTGCCCTTATTTAGGTACAACTTATTCTTGCCCTGATTGGATGTAAAAAACAAATCGACTAATCCATCATTATTGATATCCCCCGAGGCAACACCACCTCCATTATAGAAATAGAGGTAATCCAAAATATTAAATTCGGGCGTTTCCTTGATTTGATTTACAAAATCGATGTGCGTTTTCGAGGCAGGCAATTTCTCG
>JBEDFG010000031.1:0-19990 GCA_041175285.1 Bacteroidota bacterium
CGATTTTACCAAGAGCATTTGGCGGTTCTCCCCTCTGTGGCACATATTTCAAGTTTGTTTGTGATGGATGAAATTAAGTCAACCACTGCACTACCGCTGAATTAAATGCGTACCTTTGTGTTTCTTATGGGACTGACCGGTTTTGACAGCTTAAGCAGATCGGTTGTAAGCACGTCAGGAGTTGTAGGCATTTCCTGTAAATAAAACCTTCGAATTATAGCTGGCAATACTTCGTATGCCATGGCTGCTTAGTCTGATAGACTAACCAATTGCCATCGTTCCACCCCGGCCAAACTCTGCCGCTAGGGATTCTGGAGCGTCGACCATGCAGAGTCGATGATTGCGATTTCACTAAGCGATCATTAGTATCCAGTGAATAAGTGGTCAATAAGGTCTGATCTGAACCTGTTGGCCATCGAAAATTGATCAAATCTAAACGTGTAGAAAGCTTCCGGTTTCTAGGTTTGGACGAGGGTTCGAATCCCTCCAGTTCCACATAAGTAAAAAGCCCGCTAATTGCGGGCTTTTTTTTATTCAAACTTACTTCGTTCCTTAATCATCTTCTCGATCTCAACCGTAGTCCTTGGTGAGCCAGCAGATAAATTCTCATTACCTGTTTCTGTAATCAAGATATCATCTTCAATACGAACGCCAATGTTCCACCATTTCTTGTCACACTTACTTCCTGATGGAATGTATATACCTGGCTCAACGGTGACGATAACACCTGGAGCCAAGGTTTTGGGTCCTAAATCATGAACATCCAAACCCACATGATGTGAAGTTCCATGGGGAAAATATTGACGAGCTTCTTGTTTAGTAGCCACAATACCCAAATCCACTAAACCTTTATAAATAACTTCACGCGCCGCAGCATCTACTCGGTCATGAGAAATGCCTGTTTTACACATTTGAATACCTGCGTCCTGCGCTTTGAGCACTAAATCATATATCAATTTTTGTTCAGGAGAAAAACGTCCATTAGCGGGAATCGTTCGAGTTACGTCAGCCGTATATCCATGATATTCCGCAGCACAATCACTAAGTAGTAAATCACCCGCATTGACCTGCTTTAAATTAGTGGTATAATGTAAAACACAGGCATTTTCAGCAGCGCCTACAATACTTGGATAACCCGGATATTCTGAACCATTTGACTTAAATTGATATTCCATGATCGCTTGGGCTTGATATTCCTTCATGCCAGGATGAATCGCCTTCATCACCTCACGATGCCCCATGGAACTAATTTGAGTCGCTTTACGCATGATCGCAATCTCTTCAGCTTGCTTAATTCCACGCATCGAACTCAAGGTATTTAAGGTAGACCGAGTTGCTAATGGTTTATTTAATAATACAATACTACTATCCAAAATGGATGCCATTCTTGCCAAAGGATCTAAACGGCGTTTATATTTCGTAAAAATGGCCTCATTACGATATAATGAGTAAACAGAATCTACCGAAGAAAGATCAAGCGTAGTATGTGTAAATTGATCATTAGCAAAGACATGTTCGAGCTTATAAGTCGCTTTTACACCAGCCTCACCTAAAATTTTCCCCGTCCACATTTCTTTCAGCGGATCACGCTTTTGAACAAAAATAAATTCAGTACCTGTCTGATTAAGCAAGGTTACTGGATTCTTAAACATCACCAAAACTGCATTCGGCTCTTGTAATCCAGTAAAATAATAGAAGTTCTTATTCTGCGCATATTGATAATCCACATCATCATTTCGAACCCGAACCTGGGAAGCAAAAAACACCGCAACACCCTTGTCGGACATCGATTTCTTAAATGCCTCACGACGTCCAGCATGAAAAGCAGGACTTAAATAATCCTGTGGATAATCTGAGGGTTGTTGGGCCCCAACAAGCCAAGGGGCAAGCCAAATGGCTAATAAAAACAAGCATTTTTTGCACATAGTTGAATTATTTAATGCGAAGTGTACTAATTGGGTTAGCAGGAAATGTCCGATCAACCGAAATCGAATCTACCCTGTTTTGAATCAATAACCAATTTTGCTCCCATACTTCCGGTGAACCAGATACGTTTACGATCGGTCGTTGCATTTTTTTTGCTAAAGCAAATAATCGATTGGTTTGTATCGAATCTCGTAAATCAACCCATGTGACCACAGCTTGATCCGCATCTAAATTGCGAAGGTAATAATAATTCCAGCTATCAAAATTGACAATAACGGGCTGAGCTAATTTGGTTTTAGTAACTAATTCACGGTAATCTGTTTTAAGAGACTCATGTGGATTTGCCCTAAACACATTGGTGGCAAAAACGATTAGATTAACTACCAACCAAACCATTAACGGTTTCCAGTATTTAGGTCGTCTTCCGTCAAACCAAAAACCCAATAAGGGTAAAAACAAAAATATAGTATGATGTCCAAAACGAATTTTTCCTAACGCAAGGAAAGTTAATATCATGATAACGAATGACGCCAAGTACCATATAGATTTACGGTGGGCATATTTGAATTCAACCCAAACTAAGGCAAGCATTCCAAAACCAAACCAGCGTAATCCACCCCATATTTTAACTTGCAGAAAATCTGTATAATTCAAATTTCTCAAAATGTAAAAGCTGAAGTCGAATTGAGCAAGTATGGTATCTATAACAATAAGCCGATCATCTATCCAGGAAATGGAATCTGCTGAACCAATTGCTTTAATAAAAGGGACCTTAATATCCCCTAAATCCGTCGATTGAAATTGGCGCACTCCGATGTCTGACAATAAATACACTAGAACAAAAACACCAAATACAAAAAGCGACGCAACTATTTTCAAGGAACTTGAACGATTCCAAATATCTTCAACAGGTGTTCGAGCTAAAGCGAAGACAAGAAGACTTGGCATTAAATAAACAAAATACAATTTGTCATAAAATGCCAATGACCACAAAAAAGCAAGAGTTAGAGCGGGAAGCCAACCAGCTTTGCTAATTGAGATTTGTTCTGTGAAATACATACTTAGTAGAAACACCAACAAAGCCACGTTGACCGGACCTGCATCGCGCAAGACTGCAATATAAAATGGTACGAGTAAAAATATAAACCAACGAGCTATCTTATCCAATGTAAATATCCGTTGCATAAGGACATATAACAACGTCAAAGAAAGAAGCGAATAAGCCATCTTAGCCTCTATGATCGGCAAAAAGCAATAAAATGGACTTAAGAAAATGCCTTGTAAATTACCCGTGTATAAGAATGGGAAATAGACAGAAAGGCCTCCAGGAAAAAACTTTTCATAGGCAGAAAAGCCTTCCTTAAATTGATTCAGCGAAAAATTAGGATGATTGTAAGCTAATGTAGAAAAGTGCAAAAATTCATCTTGGTGAAAAGGTAATTGGACATAGATTATGTAAGAAATCAATCCAAAAACCAACCAATAGATGTATTTCATGAAATCCTAAATTCGACGCTTAAACCAATAACCCAACCAAATACCACATAATCCCCAAGAAACCAGCGCATCAACTAATCGAATTCGAATATCAAACATTGGGTACCAAACATGTTCTAAATAAGCCACATTCGAAAATCCAATTATTCCTACCAGCAAACAAAGAATCAATATAGTCCGTTGCGTAGGCAACCTAAACTGATTAATAATCCAAATCAACAAAAACACCACGAAAATATTCAGCGTTAAACTTCTAGCTAAACTCATTCCCCAATTCATTTCAAAAGCACCGTAATAACGAATAGCGGCCCATGGCTTACCTGTAGCATTTTTGGTAAACGATTCCATCGCCTCCATGGGTTGACCCGGCGCCATGCGTGGCAACATATATCCACCTGGTTTTTCCAGTCTTTTAGCCAAATCGATCAATACTGAATCTTGCGCAGGCGTATATTGCTGCGTCGATTCATGTAAATTAAAGGCCACTTGAGATAGCGTTTGCCAAAGAAATAAAATGAGACCGCCTACCAGCGCTCCAATAATTGAACGTTTCATTTGAAATAGGTTTATAAACAACAAAGATATAAAAAATCAAAAACCTACCAGGCTATACTTATTTAGCTTTTAAAAGTTCGGTTCCGGCCAACAAGAAACAGCCTAAACCAAAATCTTCAAAATTGGGCACATGATCAAAAGTAACAGGCTGTGAATCTTTTGGCTCTTTGCCTGTTCCTTGTACAAATCCTAAAAAACCGTTGGGATGAACGCATGTGGACATTCCCTTCCAGGCTTGATTGATAATTGGCGTGTATTTCTTGGCTGGCAATATCCCTTTTCTAACTCCCCAAGCCATGCCATACACAAAAAGTGAAGTACCTGTTAATTCAGGTCCACCGAAATTTGATGGATCTTTTAGGGATACATTCCAAAAGCCATCTGGACGTTGCAATGGAGGAAGCGCTTCAGAAAGTGCGATAAAATCAGCCAAATATTCAGCGCGATGAGGATCATTTTCAGGCAATAAATCAATCGTACGAACCAAGGCAGCATAGACCCATGCACTACCTCGCGACCAATAGCAATTGGCACCATTCGGCTCTTTATACGGCGGAACGAAATCTTTATCACGCCACCACAATTTTGCTACTGGATCATATAAACCCTGTCCACCATGTTTATATTTGGTATATGCATACAAATCATACATCTTTTGAAAATAGCGAGGATCCTTATAAATAACACCCAAACGGGTATAAACAGGCATACTCATTTGCAAACAATCAATCCATGACCAATCATCAGCCTTATCCGTCGCCACCATGTTGTCAATGTTTTCCTTAATGGGTTTTATTCGCATAGAATCACCCGTCATTAAGAACAAATCCATGTAAACCTGGCCACAAGCCTGATCATCTGCATTCCTAGTTTTCGAACCATTTCTAAGACCCCAATGATGAAAATTCCCCCAATCCTCCATGTATTTCAGGTCTTTAGCACGTGGATCAAGTTTATACAATTCAATTAATCCTTCATAATACACAGCCCTAGTCCAAATATTAGATGGTCGCGTCTTATCTGGACTCACGATCACCTGCCCTACATCCGGCCATTTTTGCTGGAAATACTGATTAGCCAAATGCATTTGCTGTAAAACCTCCTTTTTATTCGGTTTCGAAAATGCCATACTCAAAGGCAGTAAAATTAATAAGAGAAGATTTTTAGACATCTTATTCAAAGTAAAAAACAGAAGGTATATCAATCGCAACGGGTGAATGATCCGGATTAGTTTGCATAATGTCTCCCATATATTTCCACCAACGCTGCATAACTTCATGTTCAGGAAGGCGATCTAAAGCACTTAAATCAGGTGCTTCCAAATAAGCAAACAGCGTTAAGGTATCAGGATCTAGAAAAATGGAATAATGCTGAATGCCAACTGATTTCAATAGTTCAGCTAAATCTGGCCAAATTTCATCATGTCTCTTTTTATATTCCGCTTCAAAACCTGGAAGCAAGAACATTTTAAAGGCTTTTCTCTGCATGGAATATCATTTAATTAAAAAGCCAATGTCAGCGTCATTTTACTGATTAATTTGGGTTTCGAAAGCAGCTAATGCCACATCATCAAAATTCAAATGCGTTACAAATCGAATGTACTGCGGCCCAAATGGCGCACATCGAATACCCTTTGCCTTCAATGCAGCCACTTGCTCATTCGCCGTAATACCCTCTTTTAATCGAATAATAACAATATTCGTCACAACCGGTAAAATGCTATCCACCCAAGGTAAGTTGGCGCAAATCTTCGCAATCGCCGCCGCACGTGCATGATCTTCCTTTAAACGCTCCACCTGATAATCCAAAGCATAAATCCCTGCAGCAGCTAATAATCCTGCTTGTCGCCAACCACCTCCTAAGCGCTTCCGAACACGCCTAGCTTTTTTAATAAATGCATGGGAGCCTACTAAAACAGAGCCTATGGGAGCGCCTAAACCTTTAGACAAACAGACCGAAATGGAATCAAACCAAGCACCAAACTGCGAGGGCGTTTGACCCGTAACTGACATCGCATTGAAAATTCGGGCACCATCCAAGTGCAAAGGGATATTGGCTTGCCGACAAAAATCGGATATTTCCTGAAGACTTTCTGAGCTATATACACTGCCGCCTCCTTTATTCACGGTATTTTCTAAACTCACCAACCGACTTTCGCAGGCATGAATATCATCTGGTGAAATCGCCGCTTCGATTTGCGAGCGAGAGAGTCTACCTAAATCTCCTTTTAACAATTTTACGGACGCACCGGCATTCGCCATGATACCCCCTCCTTCGTATAAATAGATGTGGGACAATTCATCACAAATCACCTCTTGACCTTTAGACAAATGAACTGAGATAGCAATTTGATTGGTTTGAGTACCCGAAACACAGAAAAGTGCGGCTTCCATCCCGAACATCTTAGCCACCTTGGCTTCTAATGCATTAACCGTCGGATCTTCACCAAAGACATCATCGCCAAGCGGCGCTTGAAACATAGCTTCACGCATTCCGGGAGTAGGTAATGTAAACGTATCACTGCGTAATTCGATTTCCATGTTAAAACTGTTTTAGAAAAGACAATTTAGCTAAAAAACTTTGTTGCTTTTGTTGAGTAGCATCCGTTCCTTGATAATTCAAGGTATTAAATACCAAATAAACATATGACAAAGGCTGGTATTCCCAGGCCAAACGCATGTTGAGCGAATTTAGATTGTCAGTGGTATTCTTTTGATAAAAACCGATCAACTGCAAACGTGGATTTAGCGCCATGCGTGATTCTAAGATCAACAAATTAACTTCTTTGGTTTCTTTCGCAAGCCCCATATGCTCGAATTTACTCCAATTCCACGATAGGCCTAGATTGACATGTGGGATGGGTGCTAAGCGAAATTTGGAATCGAATGTCTGAAGTGTTCCGTTGAAGAAGCCTCCCCAGCCATATTCCGTGGAACCTGAGTATTTGGCACTCGGATCGCTTGCTAGCAAAAATCCCTTCCGAAAATAAGAATAACTACCTGGGGTAATATCAATACCAACCGGACTAAAAGTCTCTTCTAAATTTTGGGCACTCGCTTCAATATATCCCCCTAAGATTCCACCATTTTGTAGATCAAACCAGAGTGGACCCGAAAGCGCGCGTTGCTCAATTACTTTACCCGTTTTTAAACTATGATATACTTCGGTATAAATCCCTGGTCCCCAACTTCGAATAAAAGAAGGTAACCATTTCCCACGTACATTAAAGTCGAAACCCTGAGAATTAGATATAATATCGCGTCTAGAAACAAAACCCATGGCCGGATTGTATTTTTCAGTAACCAAGGTTTGGGTCCAATAAGCTCTAAAAAAATTACTGCTATAAAGAAATTGACTATACTCAGCCAATCCTTGATCACCTGTTTGGCTGTCTTGTGTTAATGTTCCCATTCCACTAAATGAGAATTTATCGCTAAAACGCACAAAGGCATCAACAGCTCCGGTAGATTGCACAGCAGATGGAGAAGATTTTGTGGTAATGATTGCTCCTATCCTATTTTGTCTGCCAAAATTCTCAGAATAACGGCCCACGTAGAAATTTGTAAAGGGATCGCCATCACCTTCACCTTGACGCATGAAAATACCCCCTAAGTTTCTTCTTTCAGAACGATACACAAAGCGCGTTCCTGCGGTGATGGCAATCGGGTTAACATTTCGATCTAAACCAATTGTCCGACTAAAGAATGGCTGAATGTACATCGATCCACCGATCACCTGGTCTACGGGAGCTAAACCTGCCGAAAAAAGAGAGGCATTTTCTAAGAAAAATTGTCGGCGTTCTGGAAAAAACACCGAAAAGCGTGAAATATTGTTCACCTGACGATCTACATCAGCTTGCGCAAAATCCGTATTAAATGTAAAATCCATGACCGAAGTAGGACTAATAGCCCACTTGATTTCACCACCTAATTTAAAATCACTAGTTGACGAATTCCCTACCTCAGTTCCTTCGGATTTTTTCGAAACTTGTAACAAATACGGGATAAAACGAATATTCGTCGCTGTGGGTGGCGGCGGAATTATCCCCGCTAATTTACCAGCATAATCCATGCGCAATGGGCTCATGGAACGTGGATGTGGCGACCAAACGGACAATTCATTACTTGAGCGTCTTACACGAAAGAAATTAATTCCCCAGTCTTGTGCCTTACTCCCATCCGTTTTAGGATAGCGTAAAGTCTGCCAAGGAATCGCAAATTCAGCTACCCAAGAAGAGTCAGACCGAAGTGTTCTCACTCGATACAAGCCATCCCAATCAATGTCAAATTGCCGGTCATCAAAAGCCAATAAATCGCGTTGGGCCCCATAAGCATTCGATTGTAAGACAATCGCGTTCCGCCGATCATTAAATCCATCAATGGCAATGCCAAACAAATCATTTTCAACAAATTGATAATCGCGTTTCAAATTAGGAGCTCGGTAGGCATTCTTCCCTACGCTATCGCGTAAAATTGCGGCTACATACAGATACTGCTGATTATAGAGCAATTTAACCGTCGAGTTAAATGATGCTTTTCGTCCCTGAAATGGCTCAACCTGAAAATCAAGTTGTACGGTGGGTGCTTGCTGCCATTCCGGCTCATCTAATTGGCCATCCGCTTTCAAACTGCGTTCGATTTTTAACGGCACGAATTCTTTGCGCTGTACTAAAGGCTTGAAAACCTCTTGCGAAAATCCACAAAAAGAGATGAAGAGTAAAAGGAAACGCATTTATTTTTTGATGAAGGATAAGCTACATAATCGGATAAAAATCGGCAAGCCAACTAATATCATCGGCCAATATTGTAAACCGCACCAGACAATCCCAATCAAACAAAAAAGCGCAACCAAATAGATGTAAACCCTCCATTTAACCGGATTTCGTACAAACCAAATCACCAGTGGAAAATTCAAAGGAAACAACATGAGCGAAGCCGGATTATAAGTCATTACTTCGTGATTGGTCGCTGTTCCTAAGAAGAAAATAAACCAGGCTAGCAAACCTATAACCGTAAACAAAGCTAGGTCTGCGGCAAAAGGAAATGCGTTTTTGTAAGATAAAAAGCCAACGATTAACGTAAGCAAACCCATGATCAAGTAGGGACCTGTCAAATCAAAACCTTTCGTTTTCATAGGTTCTGCATCAAAAAGGCTAACGGGATTAGCAGACAGTCCTTTGGCTAAATTTGTTGCCGAAGCTAAATTATCAGGCAAATAACAGGATTGAGCAGCTGTAGCTTTTACATTGGAAGGTGTCCCTAACGCAAGATTCATCCCCAAAGTCACCCAAGAATTAGAAACCAAGTATTTGTTCATCCAATCTCGATATGATTTTCCCTCTAGCGTAGGGTTTTGCGCCCAGATATATTTTCCTGGGGCATTTTTCTCAATGATATCCCGAATCCGCGTAGAACAATTATCATAGAAGAACTTATAGGCATACTCCCTATTCTCAGGTAATAAATTAGTTTCCAGATCCTGAAGAATGGCGTTTTTCTGTAGCGAATCCAATTGAAGTTTTTGGGCAATCATCCCACGCTTTTCATACTGCATGTTATAATTAAACTCATCCTGCATTGAATGAACTGAAATCGTGTAGGGTAAAGTGCCCATCAAAAATTTCAAATAGAAATTCTCCGTATTGAAATCAAACGTACCATATGAATAGGCCCGATCAATACCATTTGTAGGATCGTTAATCCATAAAATCGTATGACCAAAAGCCGAATGCAATTCCGTTCCAGGTGCTACGGTGACTAAAACCACTTCTGCTTTCGAGCTCAATTGAGCCTTCGCGGCTAGGTTAATCAGTAAAAAAAATAAAAGCTTTTTCATGTTATTTACCTGCAATGACAATCACAATTTCTCCACGAACCTTATCAGGATGAGCCGTAAAATAGCCTAATACTTCTTCAGCTGTCCCGCGTACCATTTGCTCATGCATTTTACTTAATTCACGTGCGACCATGACAGATCTATCGGCACCAACAAATTCAACCATTTGCTCCAATGCTTTGACCAATCTGTGCGGTGATTCATATAGCACCGTAGTCCTCTCCTCTTCCGCAATGGTCTTCCACCTAGTTTGTCGGCCTTTTTTATGAGGTAAAAATCCCTCAAACACAAATCGGTCAATCGGAAATCCCGAATTAACCAATGCCGGAATGACGGCTGTTGGCCCAGGCAAAGTCTCCACCTCAATTCCTTGTTCTACACAGGCTTTGACCAATAGAAACCCTGGATCTGAAATTCCGGGTGTTCCCGCATCTGAAATTAACGCTAAGGACTTTCCTTCTTTTATCAACTTAACGATACCAGCTACACCTGCATGTTCATTGTGTGCATGATGAGCATAGAGTGGTTTCGAGATGTTTAAATGCTTCAATAATGTCCCTGATGTACGCGTATCCTCCGCTAGAATTGCATCTACTTCACTAAGTACACGAATGGCTCGGAGTGTTATATCTTCCAAATTGCCAATTGGCGTGGGGACTAAGTATAATTTCATATTCGAAATTTAGCCAAAAAAGGCAGAAACAAAAAAAGCGAAACTTGCGCTTCGCTTTTGGTAGAGAGTGAGGGATTCGAACCCCCGGACCTGTAACAGTCAACAGTTTTCAAGACTGCCGCAATCGACCACTCTGCCAACTCTCTGTCTCGTAATGAGATTGCAAAAGTAAGTGCAATATGTAGCCTGATAATTTTAGATATTTTTTATGACAAAATCGCTTTTACCCTGAAAATCAAGTGAATCGGGAATCCAAGAAATTGAAATTCCAGCCTTTTCCATCTTTCTAAAATACGTCATTTGCCTTTTTGCAAATTGTTGTATCGCCACTTCCAGCCCAGATTCGAATCGATCACGCGATATATCACCTCTCAAGAACTCTACTACCCACTTATATTCTAAACCCAGTCGAATAAAATCCGCTTCCTTTGCTCCTTTAGCTAACAACGCTTCTACTTCCTCGATCATACCCATTAATCGAATTTTTAACCTCTCTGAAATACGTTGACGACGTAAACTAAGTTCCGGATTTAAGCCAAAAACCTGAAAAGGTATCTCGATCGACACAGGTTCTGTCAAAAAATCAGGCAAATGTGAAAAAGTATAATTGGCGAGCAAGGCCTCTAGGTATAAACCTGTTCCACCACACAAAATCGGTTGTTTACCTCGGCTTAAAATATCTTGAATTGCATCATACGCTTCTTTCTGAAAATGAGCAACTGAATAATGATCTCCTAACTTATGATTATCAATTAAATGATATGGAATGTCTCCGTATTCCAATAAATCTTTCCCAGTACCTATATCCAAGTGTTTATAAATCTGTCTTGAATCAGCAGAAATTATTTCGCCATGTAAACGCTTAGCAAGATCTACTGCTAGAGCCGTCTTTCCACTAGCCGTAGGGCCTAAAAGGACGATTAGTTTAGTTGACATAAATGTACCTCAATTTTAAATTCCCTTTCGTCCAAACATTGGCTTCAGCAGGTTCTGTAACGGAAACTCGCTTTCCTGCTACCAACTTAAATAATAGAGGCGGCGTTTGAGCCACAACTTTAAAACCTACACCCAAGAAGCCCTTGCCTGAATTCCAATCCAAATCGATGTAAGTCATCATATTATGGACTGGTTGCAACAAGCGATAGGCTTCCAAAAATTTAGTAATCCCTCCCACCAAACGGATCTTAGGCAGCGTTGCCATTTTAATCAATTCCCCAGAAAGATCCCCTTCCATCCCTTCCTCTTTCATGATCATCGGTTTTCCGAAAACAGCCACTGCAATCAATGGGTTTCCTTCCCATGCATATTCACTCATAATCCCACGGAATTGTCGGTGCAACGGGACCACACAACCCAAATAAAAAGCTCCTTTTGAAAATCCCATCAGGTGATTAGCATCTAAAAAAGAACGTGCTGCATCAGCAGAAATAGGAACAATTCGAGTGTCACGAGCAAAAACCGATTTTAATGAGGTAGTTAATCCACTCAAAAATTGAATAACCTGCGTTTTACGAGCAAGCCAAATATCTTCCCAGATTTGGATAGATTTTGTTTGAATATTGGAATCCATAAAGGCCGGTTGGCCGACGTAATTTCCGATAATTTCTATATCTAAATCAACATGTCGCCAATGATTCAACGCATTATCCACGCGCTGAAACCCCAAGAATTCGATGTTTTGATTTAAATCTTCCAGAAACATTTTAACAGAATAAGTCCTAAAGATACAGTAGAAAAGGTCGAAATTGTACTTTGAAATAAAAAACTAACACCATCATGGATTACAGATTTGAGGCGAGTAGAAAAGAAGTATCAACTTTTACAAATCAGGAATTAAGAGATAACTTTTTGATCGAGCGCATTTTTTCGGCGGATCATATCAACCTGACATATTCAATTTATGACCGCATGATTATTGGCGGTGCCATGCCCGTATTGAATACATTACATTTACCAAATCCCGAAAAATTACGTGCGGATTATTTCTTAGAACGTCGTGAATTAGGTGTAATTAATGTAGGCGGTAAAGGAAAAGTTACTGCAGACGGAGTTGATTTCCCTATAGATAAATTAGGCGCCGTATACGTCGCTAGAGGGACCAAAGAAGTAAGTTTTAGCTCCGATTCGAGCGATAATCCTGCCTTATTTTACCTACTTTCTTCACCAGCACATGCCGTATATCCATGTGCTAAATTAGATAAAGAACAAGTTCAAACCGTTGTCTTAGGTAGTTTGGAAACTTCTAACCACCGAACGATCTATAAATACATCCACAACGAAGGTATTCAATCATGCCAGCTGGTCATGGGCCTAACCATCCTAGAGCCAGGATCCATTTGGAATACGATGCCAGCGCACGTACATGACCGTCGGATGGAAGCCTATTTATACTTTGATGTCACTCCAGGTCATGCGGTCTTGCATTTAATGGGAGAAACAACGGAAACAAAACACATGTGGGTACATAATCACCAGGCGATCATTTCGCCACCCTGGTCAATTCACAGCGGCGCTGGAACGAAGAATTATTCATTTATTTGGGGCATGGCGGGTGAGAACAAAGATTATACCGATATGGATTTCGCTGAAATTTCTGATTTACGTTAATATGAAAAAATCATTATTCACAATCCTCCTACTTGTAGGGGGATTTATTTTGAAAGGTCAAAACTACTCCGAAAGGATGTCGGCCAGCATCATGCACACCCATTCAGATTCCATCACCGTGAAGGTTGGAAAACCAGCTGGCTGGGATTATGAACAAGGTTTGCTCTTAAAGGCCTTGGAAAAAATGTACCAGCGAACGGGCGATGCGAAGTATTTCAATTACATCAAAAAGAACATCGACAGTTTTGTGGATGACCAAGGAAATATCCGAACGTATCATTTCAATGAATTCAATTCCGATAACATAACCACAGGACGTATGTTATTGTATCTGTATCAGGAATTAGGTGATGTGCGTTACAAGAAGGCTGCCGACAAATTACGCGCACAAATCTCAGCGCAGCCACGTGATGCCGATGGGGGATTTTGGCATAAGCAACGTTACCCGAATCAAATGTGGTTGGACGGCTTGTATATGTTGGAGCCCTTCTATGCCGAATATTCGACCATCACGGGAGAAGATAACTGGACAGATATTGTCAAGCAATTTGAACTGATGTACAAAGGTGCTTGGGATGCGAAAACAGGCCTATTAATTCATGCCTATGATCAAGCGCGTACGCAACCTTGGGCAGATAAAAAAACGGGACATTCTCCGAATTTTTGGGGACGTTCCATGGGTTGGTATGAAATGGCTTTGGTGGATGTTTTGGATTACATGCCTGTGAATCATCCATCCCGGCCGACCTTAATCAAGCAATTGCAATCGCTATCAGCTGCTTTATTGAAAATTCAAGATCCTGCTTCCGGCCTGTGGTATCAGGTACCGAATTTCCCAGGAAGAAAGGGAAATTACTTGGAGGCCTCAGCAAGCAATATGTTTATTTATGCGTTTGCCAAAGGGGCTCGCAAGGGTTATTTACCAGCTTCCTATCTAGCAGCTGCTCAAAAAGCATATGCAGGTGCATTGAAAAACTTCATATCAACGGATGCTGCTGGCTATATTCATTTGGAAAAAACAGTGAGTGTAGGCGGATTAGGGGGAACACCTTACCGCGATGGTTCGTATGAATATTACTTAAGTGAGCCTTTACGTCAAGATGATTTGAAGGGCGTAGGCCCATTCATCCTGGCTTCTTTGGAAATGGAAATTGCCAAAGAACTTTCCGTCGGCCAAGGCAAAAAGGTTGTCCTAGATTATTTCTTTAATCATGAAACTAAGAATGGCCAACGCTTTCATTACACTTGGGAGGACCGAAAGGATTCAGGATTTCACTTATGGGGTATTCAATTTGAGCAATTAGGGGCCAAGTTAGACACCTTAGGTGTATCTCCTACCCGTGAAAACTTGAAAGGTGCTTCGGTGTATATTATCGTAGATCCGGATTCTCCGAAAGAAACGGCGAATCCGAAATACATGAATGCCAAAGCAGCTGATGAAATCGAGGCATGGGTGAAAGCTGGTGGAAACTTAATCTTATTGGCCAATGACACAACCAATTGTGAGATACCGGATACCGAATTTCAACATCTTGGCGCGTCGGTTCGGAATTGAATTCGTTGCACCTAATTTAAACTTCGTACAAGGCCGTAATTGGGAACAAGGGACCGTATTAATCGAACCGGGCAATATCGTTTTCGATCCGATTAAAAAGGTTTATATCAAAGAAATCACCACATTGAAGTTATCAGGGCCTGCGAAATCGATCGCGACATTACAAGGCTATCCTGTCATGGCTGTGGCGAAGGTAGGAAAAGGAAAAGTATTTGCCTTAGGTGATCCGTGGTTATACAATGAGTACACGAATAACCGAAGAACACCGCTTGAATATGAGAATTTCCTAGCGGCCAAGAAGCTAGCCGAATACATGTTGAAATAAAGAAAAAGCCCGAATGTTCGGGCTTTTTTTATCAGTTTTTTCGAATCAAATGATCCATTTCCACGCTACCTTTGGCAAACCTTGGAGGATTGCCAAAGGTAAGGGAGTTAAGGAAATTCAAAACCAGTCATCTTTTCTAAGCGATCTTTCGAAACAATGTAGTTCTTCCAATTTTTTGAGAGGGTACGCTCATTCGGAAACAGCACATAAATAACCTCTGTAGGGGTATAAACCACTTTCCAACAATACATTGGGATAGGTACCCCAGAAGCTAGCCGACCTAATGCACCCAAACCACCACTATAAATCAATAATTCCTGGCCTTTTTTCAAGACCAATTTCCGGCAATATTCTTCTAAAAATTTAAATGGCCCCCGATTAAGTTCACGTGTTTGTGGAAGCATGTTGGACATCAAGAATGTCTCCTCATTAAAGTATTCGGATGAGGTACGATCCTCGGAATTACATAAATGACCACGATCATAACCAGATTCCCGATAATCCTTCTCATCCACAATCTTAAACCCGCGAGGAAATCCATCATCCTGTCTAAATCTTTCCGAGCGTTCAACAGGTCCTACATCGGAAGCACGCAAGGTCCAGCCCACCCAGTTGGCACGCCCCTCCACCCCATTATACGACATCACATAACCTTTCTTAATAGCTAAATAATTAGTCGTAGAAACAGTTGAGGCCCCCGAAATATTGGGGACCCCGACTGGTAAATATGAAAAGAGTATGAATAATAGATTTAAAATCATTTCCGATGGCTAAAAATCCAAGCTAATAAATCAGGCTGTTTGAACGCATTTTCCCATGAATTATGATTAACACCGGGATATTCCGTATATCGAATGTCGACACCTTGATCTTGCACGGCCTTCACTAATTCACGTGAATGTCGTACCGGTACAACCACATCAACATCACCATGATGGACCCATAATGGGACGCGTTTGGCATATTGAGGCACATAACTTAAATCAGCTCCACCACAAATAGGCGAAGCAGCCGCAAACATTTTTGGATTGCGAGATACCGCTTCCATCGTTCCCATACCACCCATAGACAAGCCCATGATGTAGGTCCGACTTTTTTTATGTTTAATCGATTTGACCAAATCAATTACTGCCTGCAAAGGCCAATTTATAGGTGCTGTATAATCAAACACAAAAGTGGTAGGGACAGTTGACCGATTAATTTTAACCGAAGACCAATATGAGTCCTTCGGGCATTGAGGAAAAATCACGATAGCGGGGTAATTAATCCGATTCAATGAATCCAAGAAAACATTTTTCCCGTATTTCATTTGAGCTTCGTTGTCGTCTCCACGTTCACCAGCCCCATGTAAAACAACCAATAATGGATATTTTTTCCCTGGTTTATAATCTTTGGGATACATGATCTGATAAGGCAGAACCTTACCATCTGAAACCTGAAAACTCTTTTTTTCAAATTGCCCGTTTGCTACAAACGCGAAAACAATAAATAATAAAAGGTATTTGGTCATTATTTAGCTCGTTTAATGATGTCTTCAATCGTTAAATTCATCGTTCTTCCCATTGCTTTATTTCCACGATAAGTTACAATTCGCATTACATTGGCATCTTTAGGAACAACTACGGGACCTGTTGCCAAAGGATAAAATTGATCTGGATAAGAGTGATCAAAGCTGTAATGAATGGTTAAACCTGAAACCTCCGTCGAAGGTAAAACAGTTAATTCCCCTTGCGAATTACGACTCACTTGAATAATGGGTTCGTACATACTTGGCGCATATTTCTTTTGGGCAACATCAAATCGCTCCATGTGGCTTTCTACCCGGCTGATAAAATTATCCCAATTGCGATTTTGGGGTTCTGACCAAAGTGCCTCTGAAATAGCAAATGATCGTGGATAGGTCATGTATTGTAAATGGCGGTAGTTGAATAATTGTTCTGACCAAAGATTCGCTTGGCCACCTTTTACCAACTTCGAATCCACGCCAGCCGGAACTGGATCAAAGGCATATGAATCACGTAATCGTACCGTTTTATAAACGGGTGGCTCGAGTGTTTTATCTCCTTGCATTAAGTCAATGTAAACATGATTACTAGGCGTCATAACCACTTCATGACCTTCTTTTGCCGCTTGGATTCCCCCATCCATGCCGCGCCATGACATCACAGCGGTACTTTTCGGCAATCCACCCCCTTCTAAAATTTCATCCCAACCCATCATGCGCTTGCCTTTGGAGGTAATGATTTTCTCTAACTTCCTTACAAAATGTGCTTGAACTTCTTGCGAATTCTTTAGCCCTAATTCTTTACGCATAGCCAAGATTTGTGGATTTTTATCCCAATAATTTTTAGGACACTCATCTCCACCCATGTGAATGTATTCAAATGGGAATAAGCCAGACACCTCACCCATCACTTGATCTAAGAAGGTATATACTTTCTCGTTAGCCGGACACAAGGTATTATCTTGCAAAGCCTCTGGATGACCGTGTGACCAATCGATAAAAGGTTCGCCTGAGATTACATGATAATTGACGGCCTCAGGCGTACAGGATAATTCTGGATACGAGGCAACGGCAGCCATGGAATGACCAGGTACATCGATTTCAGGCATGATGTTTATAAATCGCTCTTGCCCATATTTAACTAATTCCTTAATATCTTCTTGAGTATAAAACCCACCATAGTTTCGGGGTTCATTCGGAAGCGGTTTAGAAAAGTCGGTAAAATGACCTACTTTTTTCACATTATAAGCTCCTTTTACGGTCAAATTAGGAAATGATTTGATCTCCACGCGCCAGCCTTCATCATCCGTTAAATGGAAATGTAGGATGTTGTATTTGTAGATGGCCATCTCATCGATGAACTGCTTTACTTCTTCTTTTGTGAAAAAATGACGTGCTACATCCAACATGACACCGCGCCATGCGAAGCGAGGTTTGTCTATGATATTGGCGTAAGGAACTTTCCATGCGATTCCTTTGACAGCCTGTTTTGATTCAATTTCTTTCGGTAATAATTGAATCAATGATTGAATGCCATAAAATACCCCTACTGGTTTATTGGCACGAATTTGAATTCCTTTGGCATCTGAAACGAGTGAATAACCTTCGTTTCCTAAGGCTGCATCAGGTGTTGCGTTTAATGTAAAACGTATCGTTGCCAAAGATGCTGTTGTACCTTGATCGTATATCCATTGAACTTTTTTGCCAGCTATTTGCGTCAATTTATTTGTCAAATTAGCATAGCTCGTTGCCAATTCAGGTGACTTGGGACCTGCCAAAATCAATGAATTACCCAAGGTATAAAACCCTTTACTAAATGAAGCTTGTGAAGGAGCCGGAATTATGGCTGGATTTTGAGCTAAAAGGCTAGTTGACAGAACGCAAGCAAAGCCCAATAGCGTTAATTTTTTAAACATGATGAATAGGTTTTTATTAAGTAATTAAAGTTCAAGTTAATTGCCATAAATTCCAAATCGTTTTTTATTTTTGCAGGTAATAAGCATTATATACTAACAAAACCATGAACGAAACTGCTACTCTTGCTGCTCAGCAAGTGGAATTAACACACGCTATTGATACGGTTTGGGTTGCCTTATGTGCAGCACTAATTTTCCAAATGGAAGGAGGATTTGCCCTTTTAGAGGCAGGCTTTGTCCGTTCCAAAAACGCCGTCAGTATTATCGCCAAGGTCATGATCGACATTATGTTTGGTGGAATCGCCTTCTATTTAGTTGGCTTTGGAATCGCCTATGGTAAATCAAACGGTTATTGGGCTTTTGACACAGGAATCATCGAAGGTGATTTAGGATTAGGCCTGACCATTTCGAATTCATTATTCTGGTTTATTCAAATGGGCTTTGCGGTCGCAGCCATTTCAATTGTATCTGGTGGTGTCGCCGAACGTATGAAAATGTGGTCTTATGCCATCTATGTAGCCATTTTCAGTGCCGTACTGTATCCGTTAGCAGCTAACTGGGTTTGGAATCCAAATGGTTGGTTAGCTTTACGTGGTTTTAACGACTTTGCAGGTTCTGCAGCCATTCATGCGATGGGTGGTTTTGCAGCTTTAGCTGGAGCGATTGTATTGGGACCTCGTTTGGGAAAATATAATGAGGACGGGTCTGCCAATGCGATCCCGGGTCATAATTTAACATTATCTGCAGTGGGTGCATTTATCCTGTGGTTTGGTTGGTTTGGATTTAACCCAGGCTCAACATTAGGAGCCGTAGGAAAATGGGATCTAATTGGATCTGTGGCAACAAACACCTTTTTAGCTTCGGCAGCGGGTGGTGTCGCAACGATGTTGTATACATTTATGCGATATAAGAAGGTGGATATCACCATGGTTATCAATGGTGTTTTGGCTGGATTAGTGGCTATAACGGCAGGATGTAACGTGGTTAGCGCAGATTCAGCTTTAATTATCGGCCTAATAGCGGGTACGATTGTTGACATCGCGGTCGTGGTCGTTGACAAAATGAAAGTGGATGATCCCGTTGGTGCTGTGGCAGTTCATGGTGTTAATGGATTTTTTGGCACGATTGCGGTAGGTTTATTCTCTCAAAAGAACGGCCTCTTTATCACAGGCGAAAGTGCTCAATTTATAACGCAATTAATCGGTGTATCAGTCATCAGCATATTCTCATTTGCTACTACATATGCCATCTTTATGGCTTTGAAAAAGACGATGGGCATTCGTTTGAGTCACAAAGCAGAATCGGCTGGAATAGATGCCGTTGAGTTTGGAGTAGAAGCATATACAACATTTGAATAATAGCTATAAAAAAACGATATGAAAAAGGTAGAAGCCATTGTAAAACCATCGAAATTAAAAGCTATTCAGAAAGGCTTGATCGATGCTGATATCCCTTGTATGACTGTGGTTCCGGTTCGTGGAGCGGGGCTCCAACAAGGTTACTCGGAAATTTATCGGGGTACTGAGAAGTCCATGATTTTATTACCCAAAGTAATGATCATCTGTGTGGTGAGTGATGAAAATTTAGAGAAATGCCT
>JBEDFG010000032.1:0-11202 GCA_041175285.1 Bacteroidota bacterium
GCAATCATTTGACATAAAATATTGATCGGGTTAGCAACCGCTCCTCCATATACGCCAGAATGCAAATCGCGGTTTGGACCTTGAACGGAAACCTCCATGTAACTTAAGCCACGTAAACCCACGTCGATTGACGGAATATCATTCGCAATAATGGCCGTATCTGAAATCAAAATAACATCAGCTGCCAACAAATCTTTATGGGTAGCAACGAATAGACCTAGATTATCAGACCCTACTTCTTCTTCACCCTCGATCATAAACTTGACATTACAAGTTAGCTCACCACTGGCATACATCGCTTCGAACGCTTTAATATGCATGAATACTTGACCCTTATCGTCACAAGCGCCGCGAGCGAATATCAAGCCATCTTTAACAATGGGTTCAAAAGGAGGATTGTCCCACAAATCCAGTGGATCAGCAGGCTGCACATCATAATGTCCGTAAACCAAAATCGTAGGAGCAGCAGGATCAATCATTTTCTCCCCGTAAACAATGGGAAAACCAGCTGTCTCTTCTAAACGCACCTGATCAGCTCCCGCTTTTCGTAAACTGTCAGCTACCCATTCCGCTGTTTGACGCACAGAGCCAGCATAAGCAGGATCAGCAGAAATAGATGGTATGCGTAATAATTCAAATAATTCTGCCAAAAAACGATCGTGATTGGCCTGTATAAACGCTTGGGTATTTTTCATGTGTTGTCGGCGGAATTGAATGCAAATTCCATCAACAAATATAAAAAAATAATATCAAGCTTTACTTTTTCGAAGGGATAAGGTACATGCGATTTTCGGTACCTTGAAAAATGCGAACGATGTTCATTCGGTGCGTAAAAACAACCAAAACCGCTATGAAGATTCCGAAGTAAATAATGGCAGGTTCCGTTGGCCCAAAAACACCCAAACTAAGTAAAATAGGGAATAAAACAGAGGCAATCATGGAACCGAGAGATACATAATGTGAAATGCCAAATACGACTAGAAAAATCAATATGCTGGCTAAGGCAGCTTCAGGGTGCAAGGCTAACACCATTCCTAGTGTGGTTGCCACACCCTTACCCCCTTTGAAATTACAAAATATCGGAAGTAGGTGGCCAATGATCGCAATGAAACCAAAAAAGATCTTGAGCGTCACACAGGTTTGCCAGTCTACCTCATGCAAGTAAAAAAGAATGGATGCTAGACTGGTAGCTAAAAACCCTTTAAGTGCATCGACAAATAAAACAATACTACCTGCTTTTTTACCTAAAACGCGAAACGTGTTGGTAGCCCCTGCATTACCACTGCCATGTAGTCGAATATCAATTCCGTGATACGTATTTCCATACCAAATGGCCGTGGGAATTGATCCTAGCAAATAACTTAAAACAGAAAGACTCGTAATAATCAAAATCATAAATCGGCAACAAATTAGCGCAATGGCTTAAATTCAAATATAGGTCGCTAAATACCTAAAATCAAGAAGATCAAAAAAGTTCTTGGAAAGTTTAAATTTTGGTCTTTATAATATACCAAATTCAGCTATTAGAAGTTAAAATTAATGGACCCCATCAGACGGAAACGCTCCGGATTGCCATGGTCCAAATAACTCAAACGATGGAATGCTTGTAGCCTAAAAAGTTTAAAAATATTATCAATTCCATAACCCACCTCGACAAAAGCTTTATGAGGATCCAAAGAATCAAATGCATACTGATCTAAGAAGCGAGATTTGATCGGACTATTTACATCGCGCATCAATTCATGATTCAATTCACGCTGACTACCATATAATATATTCGTACTGGCAATAAAGCGCCATTTCAATTTTTTAATCAGTGGAATTCGATTGAAAAATAATCCTTCAAAATTGTGATTATACTGCAACGACGCAAATCGGTCACTCACGAATTCAAAATAATTCATCGTCGAAAATGCACTTCGGACAAACATAAAAGTCTCATTTCCTAAATGAGGAAACAATAAGGGCGCTGGTAAATTTGATGGGGTATAACCAGCAGACAAGGTATAATCAGAACGACCAAACTTACCCAAACGAAACGTTTGATACGCCTTTATCGTGAAACGCTCATAGTTGAAATCCCCTCCCAACAAGCCTTTAAATCCACGCTGATACCTAAAAGTAATCACAGGAATGCGACGTGTAGCCAAAGTAATCTTTTCATTCCCGTTCAAGATAAACGTTTCATTTTTAGCAAATCGGGCTTCTAATGTCAAAAAAGTCTCATCGTAATGATCTTGCACAGGCGAGTCCTTACCCATTTCTGGATTTAAACGATACTGAAAACGAAACAATGGATCAAATGAACGCATGTTCATAGAGCCTGTCAATCGAAATCCTTTGATGAATTCAGATGATATAAATGCCTCGGTATCCCTTCGGAAAAATGCACCAGAAAACGCACCCCACTTGGTAAAAGCATAAAACAATTTGTTATCTCCAATTAACTCCGGAGTTAAGCCCACACGCTCTAAATCATAACTATGACGTAGTCCACCCACCGTCCACTTGTTTTTTGAAAACAAGTAATTAACCTCGCCCGAATATTTGGGCATCAGATCCTTGGTTCCAAAACTGACATGGCCTCTGAATATCCAATGTGAATCGAACTTGGCATTCGTTCGGAATCCCAACCGGAAACGTGCTCCCTCCACTTTATTGATCGCAAAACTGGAAATATAAGGCCCAACCTCGACATCATTAAACTTCCGATAACCACTCAAAATAATATCGGCAATTTCTACATAGGTTCTGACCACAGGAACTGCTTTGACCGAATCAATCATAGCAAATGCGACTAAGTCTTGTCGGCTCAACGACTCATGCCGCGCATTTTTCCAAAACTCCGGATTAGAGTCCCGCGCGTCCTCGGCAACCTCTGAAGTCCGATCATAAAATGCCAATTCATGAGGCTGATTGACCACAAAATCTTTATTGGAAATATACATTTTCAGCAGCATACCCGCCGAACCTTTCGTGATCTCCTCTAGGTCAATTAAAAACCTTGTCCTTGCCGGTAACCATGCCCCGTCCGATGTTTGCTCGAGCTCTTGTGAAATCTTAATTTTCTCAATGAAATTAAGGTTCGCAGCCTTCCCCACGGTGGCGTCTATTTGGGCCAATGCAAAGTGTGTTGTATCAATCCACATCTGTCCTGTATAGGTCAAATCTGCTGGATTCTTAGGCTCGAATTCAATTTGAAAACATACTTTCCCATCCACCTGAACCGTATCTTGTAGATAATACTGATAAGTTTGTTTCCATTGTTCGCCGATGGGACTCGCAAAATCCTTTCCGAAAAAGCTGATATAATTTTGATAAAAATTATAATTCGCCACTAGATTTCCGCCAACCAATTGCGATACAACACCGCCTTCGCCCATGCCCACGCCCTTAACATTCGACTTAATGATATGCTCTCTGCGGCGACGGGGAGATTCTCGATAATAGAATTTACTGATTGACTCCGTGATGTAGGTAGGTATAACCATTTTACCATCCTCGCCTGCCTGCTGCTCAAATTTTTTAATGGCAGATGAAATATCTTGCATCACTTTTTTATCCTTGAATTTATCAGAGATATTGTCGACATCTAATTCCATTTTCGCATAGGAATCATATTCATATGCCGATAGATGACTTCGATCATTGAGGCTTCTATTCGATTGAACTGCCCGCAAAATTTTAAAGGCTGGATTCTCTCCCGAGTAGACTTTCACCTCAGATAATGCAGCCGAATTTGGCTTAATTTGAAAATCCGTTTGATGCACACCTTGTGTTTTCGAAACCCATTTTACTCGGCGGGTATATCCCACAAAAGAAACGAATAAAGAATCTGATGCAACTTTGGACTGAAAAGAATACTCGCCTTGAAAATTAGTTGTCCCACCACTATTGACCCCCTTCAGTCCGACTGATGCAAACGGAATGGGATCTCCAGAATCCGCATCTGTCACTAAACCCTTATAGATAAATTGAGCCTTTGCATGCGATGCAAGGAATAGCAAAACCAACACTAGCCAACGGCTATTGCGACTCAAAATCATTGTTAGGGTTTATTAAACTAATTTCTAATTTGGTCAATCCATTTGAAAAATCCGCGAATCATCCACAAATTTTTTAAATTTTTGTAAGGATCGGGCACGATGTGCAATTTGATTTTTTTCGACTAAACTTAATTCGGCAAAGGTTTTATCCATTCCTTCTGGCACAAAAACCGGATCATATCCAAATCCATTTGAACCCACTGGCTTATGATTTATTTGACCCTGAATCTCCCCTTCAAATACATAATATTGTCCTGCATGATGTAACGTTAAAACAGTCACAAATCGAGCCTTGCGATTGGTAGAACCAGCCAATTCATCTATCAGTTTCGCTACATTGGCCGTATCGCTTTTCGCTTCACCTGCATAACGAGCAGAATAAACACCAGGTGCGCCTCCTAAAGCCTCAACCTCTAAACCTGAGTCATCGGCTAAACAAGTAATCCCATGATAAGCCTCGGCTATGAATTGCGCCTTTTGCATGGAATTTTCAGTTAAGGTTGTCCCTGTCTCAGGAATTTCGACGGCCAAACCTAATTCAAATACGGTCCTAAAATCAAAAAGATCTCCTAAGAGATCCTTGATTTCGTCAATTTTATGCTTGTTCTGCGTTGCTAAATAAATGATTGGTTTCATAAACTAACTACGGAGCAACGACTGAAATTTCAAAATATAAGGTAGAATAACCCGGAATCGCGGAATTACCTGCTGTTCCATAACCTAGCGCATATGGAATAATGACCGCCGCTTTCTCACCAGCACGCATTTTTTTCAATGCCTCCGTAAATCCTGGAATCAAATTATTTTGACTTAAGACAAACGGAACCGTTGGCGTCCCTAACGTACCCGATCCAAAAATCGCATTGTATACATAGGCACCAGAGGCATCCGCGTGTACATAACTGTACGATAAACGGCCAACATAATTGACCAATACCGGTGTATCAGCTGAAACTAACGCACCCGTTGGATTCTCAACTATTTTTTTAAAAACAAGACCAGTACTCGTTTTTTCAGGATTTTCAATCGCATACGTTTTTTGAATCAAAGCGATTTGCTCCGTCTCATTGCGAATAGCATCTAAACTTAATTCCAATTTTATCACTGAAAATGCGGGCACATCACCATAAGCCGTTCCTCCGAATGCAAGAGCGGAGGGGATTAAGAAAACCCCACTTTCACCTTCTTTGAGCATGGTTAATGGAAGATTGTATACAGAGGACGAATTATTCAACCCCCAAACCATCGACCGATTAATTCCTTTCGCCTTAGATGTAGAGTCAATAATCGTCCCATCTAGTAAACTCATCTTATAATTAAACGTGACCAAATCGCCCAAATTCTTAATTTTCCCCGTAGATCCAGACGTATTAAGTTGATAATAAAGTCCTTCAGGAGACTTTTGCATGGTCAACTTATTCAAGCTGATGTAATTCTGAATATCTACCTCATTTTTATTTGCTTGCTCATCGACCGTGTCAACCGAACAGCTGCTGAATAATACAGCACAAATCATGCATATACCAACAATATATTTCATCTACTTATTGAATTTTGGCTACGTAAATTTCAAAAACTAATGGCGTAAATCCTGGGATCGTTGTACTTGAACCTTTTTCTCCATATCCTAATGAGGATGGAAAAACAAGAACTGCTCGTTCCCCAAGTCGCATCTTGGAAACTCCTTCTGAGAAACCTTTCACTGTTTGAGCATTTCCAATGGTGACAGAGAAACTATCGGTACGAGCCATATTACCATCAAAGGCTAGACCATTTAGAAAACGACCCGTATATTTCAATTTAACCACTTTTCCAGAAGCAGGCACCTCACCCGTACCTGGAGACAAGCTAATGTAGCGTAAGCCCTCAGCTGTCTTTTCGGTTACTTTATATTTTTTAGCTGCAATAAATTCGTCAATACGATCATTTTGACTGCGAACCGAGTAATTCTTAACCACCACTTTCAAAGGAGTAAAAGCAGGTAAACCATCGAAAGACTGCGACGTTCCTGGCAAACCTAGAACTGCTTCTTCACCATCTTTCAAATGATACATCAAACGCGCAAAAATGGGATTCAAATAACCGAATTGATAAATTAAAGGATCTTTAGGACTTTCAATGACTTGACCTGTTACCAGATTAGAAAGCTCATATTGCAAACGAAGAGTATCACCTTTAGAAGCAAGTTCCCCGGTAGAATTTGATTTAGTCAATGCATAATATCCGCCATTTTCAATCGCAATGGGAGATTGATTTTGCTTCGCGAAATACGCTAAAATTTGAGCCTGATTTTCTTTGGCCTTTACTTCATCTGCTAATTCCACATTGGACAAACAAGAACTCATCGTCCAAACGGCAAGAACTGCCCAAAACCCTTTTTTTATACTACCTATCATCATGTGTTCTAAACGAAAAAAACGTTCCTTTCGTATCAATCAAATTAAAGGGGGAATAAATCCCCCTTCCAATCTTATTTTTTATTCAATATTTCTAACTCGAATACGAGTACAGAATTTGCTGGAATGGGACCACGTCCTTGATCTCCATAAGCCAATGGCGAAGGAATAATAAATACCCCTTTTCCTCCTGCTTTCAATAAAGTCAACGCCTCATTAAATCCTGGAATCATTTGTCCCAATGGCATTTCAGTACCTGATCCTTTATCAAATTCTTTTCCATCTAAAAAAGTACCACGGTAGTTAACTATCCATGATTCACCCATTTGAGGAGATGGTCCTTGACCTGGTTTTTCGATGCTTGCATATAAACCAGATGCTGTTTTTGTAAATTTCTTACCTGATTTTGAAATGTAGGCTTCAATCATCGCTGGTTGCTGAGCAATCATTTTAGCCGCTTCTGTCTTCGCTTTCGCCGCTTGACCAGCCATTTCTTTTTCAAACTCTGCTTTCGATTGTACTTTCAAAATTTTAACCGTGTACTTCAAATCAGTACCAGGCTTCAAGAATGGAGGCAATGGCGCTTGAACAGTCTTAGCTAAGCTGTCAATCGGAACTAAGATAGTTGCCGAATCACCCAAAGACAATAAACGCAAACCATTTTCAAATGTACCTTTGAATGTTCCTGGAGCCCCTTGTGGTGGCTGAACCATTCCTTTACCCGGTTGGCCATCTTTACGCGTATCCTGCAACACAGAATCCGCACCATTTTTAATCACCAAATCAAACGTAATAATATCCCCATCTTTCAACTTCTTTGCATTGTCGTCATGACTGTGGATTTGAATTTTTACTCCTTCAATAACTTCTACTTTATCCTTGTTACAAGCTGTCATTAAAACAGTAGCAGAAAATAGGACACCTAAGGTTTTACGCATGATTTGTTCGTTTATTTTTATAAATTTTTAACTCGTGTAATTTCAGAAAGGTACAAAGGTAACACTTCTAGCAATTTTTCCTTCGCTTCCGCCAAACCTCCCGCAGAAAATCGACCACCGGATGCATTCTTATGACCACCCCCCTCAAAATAAGTTGCCGCAAATTGATTCACAGCAAAAGGTTCAATCGAACGAAAAGATAGCTTCACGCCATCTGGACGCTGAATCATACATATAGACCAAATCGCTCCAGCCAATTGTAAACCATAATTTACAATGCCCTCCGTATCTCCCGGTTGTGAATGAAATTGTTTTTGATCCTCCTCCGTTATCCACATTAATGCCAAATGATAATCTGGCAAATATTCCAATCGCGTCGAAAGCACATGTCCCATAAAACGCAAGCGCTGCAAACTCGCAGAATCAAATACCTTGCGATGCACCGCATTCGTATTTACCCCTAAATTGATCAAAGCCGCTACGACCTCATGCACATGCGCCGTTGTATTCGGATGCCGAAATGAACCCGTATCCGTCATGATTCCTGAATATAAACATGAGCCCATATCCGTATCGATCAACGCCCCATCTCCCCATTCTTGGATCAAATCAAAAATCAACTCACACGTTGACGCCGCAATCGTACGGTGATAATAATAATCCGCAAAATCCTCCGGATCTAAATGATGGTCAATCACCACTTTCTGGCATCGCGCCGCTTCTACCCACTTCGCCAAACCATGCAATCGTTGCATGCCAGAAAAATCAAGACAAAACACCCAATCCGCCTGCTGAATTAATCCCTCAATCTGAACTTTATGTAAAATATTTTCAAAGTCAAGTATATCGGCTGCTCCTGGCATCCAAGTTAAATTCGCCGACAATCCCGAAGGAACGACAACTACTGCATGTAAACCCTTCTTAATCAAATACTTATGCCACGCGAGCGTAGATCCAATCGCATCAGAATCAGGATTATAATGGGTAGTAATAACAACTTGTTGGCCCGGAACTAAGGCAGCACGAAGTGCAGTAATTGAAGACATAGATGTGGGTAAAGCCCCTTTGATTTGGGCGTTCGCAAAGTTAAAGATAAATTTGTCAAAAAGTAGAAAAAACAAAATGCCAACAAACAGAACATTTACCATGATCAAACCTGATGCCATCTTAGATGGATTTACAGGTCCGATCATTCAACAAATTGAAGAAGCGGGATTCAAAATCATCGCTATGAAAAAAGTACATTTGAGCGCGGAAGAGGCGGGAAAATTCTATGAAGTTCACAGCGAACGACCATTTTATGGCGAACTTTGTGCCTACATGTCTTCGAATTCGATCATTCCAATGGTCTTGGAAAAAGAAAATGCAGTAGAAGATTTTCGTGCACTTATTGGCGCAACAGACCCAGCGAAAGCAGAAGAAGGTACGATTCGTAAAAGATTTGCTCGTTCTTTAAGTTCGAACGCGATTCACGGATCTGACTCCAACGAAAATGCAGCCATTGAAGGAGCTTTCTTCTTTACAGCAGCGGAATTAAAATAAGACTACCTGTGCTTATAAAATAAAAATCCATTCTCTTCCTTGATCAAAATCAAGTTTGGATGGTAACGATAACGATCCTCGACATTCGTCTTCATCACTAAATAGGTGGGACGATCTGTCGAGGATTTTTGCATCAATTCCTCCCCCGTCGGACTATAACCCTGCTTTTGGAAATAAAGTAAGTGGGCGAAAGATTTAAAACCAACCGGCTCGATGTAGACCTTTTGGCCAACGTGCGAAATGTAAAAATCCAACGGTGTCGCCTGCGTATAACCCTCGATTTTAGGGACGACCACCGACATATATACCATAATAACTATTACACCTGCACCCATCAAGCGCGCGATATGTTGGAAGCTTAGTTGTTTTTGCCAAACTGTCCAAACCACCACTAACCCGAAAAATGCACCAATTCCAACTTCCCAGCCCTCCCAATAAACAGGAGCTTGTAAATTACCCTGCACAAAAACATCTTTCACGTAAACACTCCATGTACCGGCATGCATCCCTATGTAGGGAACGAGCGCTAAGACGGTGGCTAAGATTAGGCCAATAATCGTCAAAAAAATGGTATAGCCGCGCTTCCACGTCCATTGATCTGTCAACCAATCATGTAACACCAGCGCAGAAAAATAGGTTAATGGCAACCAGCACATGCTTGAATAATGTACAATTTTGGTTTTGACAAGACTGAATAGAATTAATACTACCCAAAATAATACCTGCATCCATTGACTTAATAAAGCAGGTTGCTTGCGCGAAAACAAACGCGGTCCAGCCCAAATTGAAATGGGAAAACAACCCAAAAGCAACACAAAAAAGTGATAATAAAACGGTTGGCCATGACCAGCATCTCCCGTGGTCAATAAGCGAATTTGATAGGCAAAGAAGTCAACTAAAATCCCCCAACCAAAATTCCAAACAATTAGTGCATACCAAGAAACAAAAAGTAAAATGGCAAGAATTGCGGCCAAAAATACCCCTGAGAACAGCCGTTTGAAATTCGCAATAACCTCCGTCCGGTGAATGATAGCAAAAATAAATATAGTCAAGCCCCATAGTAAAAGGGCCACGGGACCTTTGGTCAACATACCCAGACCGATACAAATTCCAGCCCAAACGGCCGATTTCAGTGAACTTGAATCCGCATAAAATTGGCTGATTTGATATACCCCCAGAAAAATAAACAGATTAAATAAGGGGTCAATAATACCTGAACTTGCATAAACATGCGGTGTAATCGCTGCCAAGTAAGAAAATGCCCAGAGGTGACCCATACGATCCGATACATGTTTCGCCCCAATGCGGTAAATGACAAGCAGCGTCGCTATGCCGATGATTGCATTTGGAAAGCGGGCGGCAAATTCCATGGAAGTCCATGCTGAATCCGTAAACGTACCAAAAATCTGAAAACTCAAAACTTGAAGCCACATAAATAACGGCGGCTTTTCCCAGAATGGTTGAAAATTAATTTGAACACTGACAAAATCGCCACTGACCAACATTTCACGAGCCGATTCAGCAAAATTTATTTCATCCCAATCGAATAAATGAGAAGCCCCCAAAAATGGAATGAATACCAACGCTCCGATTATGGACCATAACAGATAAGGTTTACGCAGCATCTTTGACATGAAAAGCATGTGGTTTATAAATCAAATAATAATAAACGAGGGCTGAACTCGAAAATCCGATGAAAGCCCCGACGGCAATATCCACCGGAAAATGGGCTAAAAATGACATAGCGCCACCCCAAAAACGCGATTTACCTAATAACGCAAACCAAAAGAACATGAACCATCCCGCTGCGGTATGCCCAGAGGGGAAACTATTTTGTGTATGAATTTCGACACCAGGTACTAAATACCAAGGTAAATGAAGCTGAGCAAAATAGGCGATTGGTCGTAAGGAATGTGAAAAAACGAGGTGCTTCAAGCTCTGCACGAGGATGGTCGTCAATGCATACGACGACAAAAAAGGGGTAAAAAAGTTTCTTTTTCGCTTGTACAGGTAAAAGGCAAAAGCAATCGGTAAAAATACTTCCGCTAGTCCTGTAAAAAATTGGAAAATTAAATCGGCCGAATTCGAATGATGCGCATTCACCCAGGTCATTTGCTCCAATCTGGAAAATGATAACAGAACACCGATACACAGGCATTCAAAAGCCACAAAGCCTAGAATAAAGGTCCACAAAGATTTTTTCGATTGTGTCATCTGTTCAAAGGTCGGAAGATTTTATGAAAAAGGTAAGCGTCACACTTGCTGTTTCCGAAAATTTAC
>JBEDFG010000033.1:0-10526 GCA_041175285.1 Bacteroidota bacterium
ATTGCTTCTAAAACTAAGATTTTTGCCAATTATGCCACGAGCTTTAAAGCACCTTCTTTATATCAATTGTATTCGCCTTATGGCAACCAAGCACTGAAGCCGGAATATGGTGAAACTTGGGAAATAGGTTTAGATCAGTCGGCTGGTCGCTGGTCTGGACGTCTTGTCGCTTTTCAAAATAATGTCCGAGATGGGATTGTTTTCCAATCGATGGATGAGGAACCTTATGGTCGCTATGCCAATTTTGCGAAGCAACTAACCCGAGGCATGGAGGCTGAATTGCGCTATGTTCATGCCAAATTTTCCGCTACTGGATCTTATACTTATGTGATTGGCAACATTCAAAGTATCGTGGGAACAACGGATTCGACTTATTCGTCATTGATTCGTCGGCCTAAACACCAGCTTTCATTGCGCTTAACTCAAGCAATTTCTTCCAAATTGTCAGTAAGTTTATTGACTCAGTATGTGGGTGAACGCCGCGATTATTATTTTGATGATGCGACATATTCCACGCGAGGCGTAGATTTAAAGGGGTATTTGTGGATGGAAATGCAGGCTTCGTATACATTATCTAAGCACTTGAAGTTGCAGTTGATGGCGAAGAATGTGTTGAACCAACGGATCGTGGAGCTTGTAGGATACTCAGGCCAACCAGCAAATCTACAGGCGAGTTTAATCTTTAAGTTTTAAGGTTTGAATCGTTCGTAAACGTCTTTTCCTGTTACGGGGTCTTTGCCAAATAGTTCAATGTAATAAACCCCAGGCATGAAATGGGTTTCATCGACACTGACATAGACGCGTTTAAGGATTTGCAATTTATTATTGATGGGAAATAAGGCGATAGGATTACCTTTGGCGTCTAGTTTAACAACAAATTTCCGTTTACGGTAAGCGAGAAAATAACCCTCGAAGGTATTTGACTCGGAAGCGATTGGATTCGTATATAAGCCGTAGGCAAGGGTTCGTTGGATCGTTGTTAATTCTTCCTTTTGACCTTTTTCGGCATATCGAATCCAATAAGTATAAACGGGATCTTTGGGATTCAAGGTTTTATTAGCCAGTAAATTAGCATCATATACAACGGTATTTGCATTCGAACTGCGTTGAATGTAAAACAGCCGAGTGGGGGAGTTGGGTGGTGTAGGGAATCGGTCAAATTTCGCATAAGTTGAACTTGCGAAAAATAGAAGTAGAATAAATAGCCAGGTCGACCGAAACATAATCGCTAATAAATTGCCATGCAAGTAACGATTTTTTTTAATGAATGAAGTGCTTGGTTCGTCTGATTCATGTGCAGAATAGATCTATATCTTGGTTTATTGAAATATTTACCTATCTTTGCAACGGAAATTTAAGAAAGAAGAGGGGTTTTTAATCCCTCTTTTTGTTTTCAATGGATTGATGGCAGATATAAAAACTAAGATTAACGCGTGGATTGAGGAGTACATTGGTGCAGGCCCCATCTTTTTGGTTGACCTGCAGGTTACGATGGGGGCTAGGCGTTCTTTGGTGACTATTCTGGTGGATACGATGGAGGGGGTGACGATTGAGGAATGCGCTTTAATGAGTCGCAAACTGGGTCATCACATAGAGGAGCAGGCTTGGATAGAGGAGGCTTATAATTTAGAGGTTTCGTCGCCAGGTTTAGATTTTCCATTAACCTATGGCTGGCAGTTTGAGAAAAATGCGGGTCGTAAAGTGAAAGTATGGTTCAAGGAGGGTGATCCGGTTGTGGGGGAATTGCAGGGGCATACGTCCGATGCTATTCAGGTTTTGACCGAAAAAACAGTGAAACATCGTGTTGTCGTAGCGAAAGAACCTTCGTGGTTCCCGTTGCAGACAGTTGATAAAATAAAAGTTCAAGTATCATTTCAATAAAAAAACGTAAGGATAGCAATGAATAGTGTTGAATTAATTTCGTCATTTTCAGATTTTGCTCGGGAAAAGAACATTGATAAGCCGACCATGATCGCGGTATTGGAAGAAGTATTTCGTACGATGATTCGTAAGAAATTCGGTTCTGATGAGAATTTCAATGTGATTATTAACCCCGAAAGTGGTGACTTAGAGATGTGGCGTACGCGCGAGATCGTCGACGATAACTCAGAGGATATCTGGGATTTTGATAAAATACCTTTGGCGGAAGCGAAGTTGATTGAGCCGGATTTTGAGATTGGGGAAGAGGTGGCTGAATTGATTAAGTTGGAGGATTTCGGTCGTCGTGTGGTACAGACTGCTCGTCAAACGTTGATTCAGCGAATCAAGGACATTGAAAAAGAAGGTCTTTACGATAAGTACAAAGATTTAGTAGGCGAATTAGTTACATCTGAAGTATATCAAATTTTGGGTCGTGAATTAATTTTGTTGGACAATGAGGACAATGAATTGATTTTGCCAAAATCGGAAATGATTTCAAAAGATCGTTTTAAGAAAGGGGAGACAATTCGTGCGATTATTCACAAAGTTGAGATGGCCAATGGCACACCTCGCATTGTGTTGTCACGTGTTTCTCCGGTATTTTTAGAGCGTTTATTTGAGCAAGAAATTCCAGAAATTTATGATGGTACGATTTCGATTCGCAAGATTGTGCGAGAGCCAGGTGAGCGTGCGAAAGTAGCTGTTGAGTCATTTGATGATCGCATTGATCCAGTTGGAGCTTGTGTGGGGATGAAAGGTTCTCGTATTCACGGAATTGTTCGTGAATTACAAAATGAAAATATTGATGTGATTAATTTCACGGATAATTTAGAATTATTGGTGGCGCGTACGTTGAGTCCAGCGAAGTTAAATTCGATGGCGATTGACAAAGAACGTCGTCGTATTTCGGTTTATTTGAATTCGGATCAAGTGTCGATGGCGATTGGTCGTGGAGGTCAAAACATCAAATTGGCTGGCAAGTTAGTTGGCTATGAAATCGATGTCTTCCGTGATGTGCCTAAAGATGAGTTGGACGAGGAGGATGTAGAATTGACAGAATTCTCCAATGAGATTGAGGCTTGGATTTTGGATGAGCTTCATAAGATTGGATTGGATACAGCGAAACAAGTTTTGGCTTTATCGAAAGAGGAACTTGAGCGTAGAACGGAATTGGAAGAGGGAACGATTGATGATGTGTTAGCCGTATTGCGTTCTGAGTTTGAGTAAGATGTAACATTGACGAATTAGTATTTTGTAATTATTTATATGGCAGAAGAGAAAACAATGCGATTAAGCCTTGTAGCAAAACAAATAAACGTGGGAACGTCTACGATCCTTCAGTTTCTTTCTGCTAAAGGCCATAAGGTCGACAGTAACCCGAATGCGAAGCTGAATTTTGAGCAGTTGACTTTGGTAGCGAAGGAATATGGTGCGAATCATATTTTGGAAAGTACGGAAGCGCCCAAAAAAGTGGAGGAAGAGGTTGTTGTGGCGGCAGCTCCTAGGGAGGAGAAGCCTGAGCCAGTGGTTGTGGAAGCGCCTGCTCCAGTAGTAGCAGAGGTTCCTGCACCTGCACCGGAACCCGTAAAAGAAGTCGTTGCTGAAACGCCTGCACCAAAGGTTGAGCCAGTAGTCGAAGAAAAGCAAATTGGCCTAAAAGTTTTAGGCAAAATAGACCTAGATAAAAAAGGGAATCCGGTCGCTCCAAAACCTGTCGCTAAACCAGCACCTGAAGTGAAAGCTCCAGAAGTAGTTGTGGAAGCGCCGGAGGTTGTTGAAGAAAAAATTGTTACTCCTGCCCCTGTGGTAGAGGCAGCAATTGAAGCTTTACCTCCTGAAGAAATTGAGTTAATTGAAGCCAGAGGAGAGACTTTAAAAGGTTTAACTGTATTAGGTAAGATTGAGTTGCCAGTTGACAATGATCGTGGCGGCAACAAGCATAAGCGTAAGCGTATTGTTAAAGAGGAGAAAAAACCAGTTGCGAATGATCAATCGCGTCCGGCTCCGGGAGCACAAGCTAACAATAATAATCGCAAGGATTTTGGTAAGAAGCCTGCACCGGGCGCTAAGCCGGGTGTGAAGGAAGAATTGTCGGATAAGGATATTCAAGAGCAAATCAAGGCCACGATGGCCCGTTTGCAAGGTGCGACCAACAAGCAAAGTTTTGGTGCTGACAAGCGTCGTGTGAAACGTCGTGAGCGTGCGGATGCGGAGGAAGCACGTCAAATGGCTGAGGATGAAGAAGCAAAAGTATTGAAGGTAACGGAGTTCGTTTCGGCGAGTGATTTGGCTTCTTTAATGGATGTTTCGGTGAATGAGGTTATCTCGACTTGTATGAGTTTGGGTATGTTCGTTTCCATTAATCAGCGTTTGGATGCAGAAGCGATTACAATTATCGCGGATGAGTTTGCTTATGAAGTACAGTTTATTTCGGCTGAAGAAGAGATTGATGCGGTTGAAATTGAAGTAGAAGATGATCCTGCTGATTTATTGCCTCGCGCACCGATCGTTACGATCATGGGACACGTTGACCACGGTAAAACATCCTTATTGGATTACATCCGTAAGTCAAAAGTAACAGCGGGTGAAGCGGGAGGTATCACCCAGCATATTGGAGCATATTCTGTCGAGACAGAATCTGGTAAGAAAGTAACGTTCTTGGATACTCCGGGTCACGAAGCCTTTACGGCGATGCGTGCGCGTGGTGCGAAAGTAACAGATATCGTTATTATTGTGATTGCGGCGGATGACTCGGTCATGCCACAAACAAAAGAAGCTATTAATCACGCGATGGTTGCAGGTGCGCCGATTGTCTTTGCGTTCTCGAAAGTGGACAAGGATGGGGCAAACACCGACAAAGTTCGCGAGGAATTAGCGGCTATGAATATGTTAGTGGAGGATTGGGGTGGTAAATACCAATGCCAAGAAATCTCATCTAAATCTGGTTTAGGTATCAATGACTTGTTGGAGAAAGTTTTATTAGAAGCAGAAATGCTTGAATTAACGGCGAATCCAAATAAGAAAGCGATTGGTTCAGTTATTGAGGCCGAATTGGATAAAGGTCGTGGTTATGTGACTACGATGATGGTTCAAGATGGAACTTTACATGTGGGCGATATGATGTTGGCCGGCGACAATTATGGTCGTGTGAAGGCAATGTTTGATCACCATGGAAATAAGATTAAAAAAGCGGGCCCATCTACACCGGTACAAGTACTTGGTTTAAATGGTGCGCCACAAGCAGGTGATAAATTGATCTGTTTGGAGAATGAGCGTGAGGCGCGTGAAATTGCCAACAAGCGTGAGCAAATTTTACGTGAGCAATCGTTACGTACACGTAAGCACATTACATTGGAGGAGATTGGTCGTCGGAAGGCAATTGGTACATTCCGTGAGTTGAATGTGATTGTGAAGGGTGACGTGGATGGTTCCGTGGAGGCACTTTCGGATTCCTTATTGAAGTTATCTACGGAAGAAGTTCAAGTACGTATTATTCATAAGGGCGTAGGTCAGGTTTCTGAGTCAGATGTAGCTTTAGCTTCGACTTCAGATGCGGTGATTATTGCGTTCCAAGTTCGTCCTTCGCAAAATGCTCGTCGTTTAGCGGAAACTGAACAAATTGAAATTCGTAATTACTCCATCATCTACCAGGCGATTGATGAAATCAAGGCCGCGATGGAAGGCTTATTGGCTCCTGCATTTGAGGAGGTTAATACGGCCAACATTGAAATTCGTGATGTCTTCAAGATTACCAAGATTGGTACGGTGGCGGGTTGCTACGTGTTAGATGGTACGGTCAAACGTGCGCATAAGATTCGTGTGATTCGTGACTTTGTTGTGATTCATGATGGGGAGATTTCAGCCTTGAAACGTTTCAAAGATGATGTAGCTGAGGTTAAATTCGGTTACGAGTGTGGTATGTCGATCAAAGGGTTTAATGACCTCGAGGTAGGCGATCATTTAGAATGCTACGAAATGAAAGAGGTGAAACGAACCTTGAAATAATAAAAAAGCCGAATCGATAGATTCGGCTTTTTTTATGTGCTTTTGGTTTAGCCTAAAAGTTCTTTGAGGTTAACGGATTTGAAGAATACGTAAATTAGCGAGATGAATAAGCCTAGGAATAATGATCCTAAGGTGATTAAACTTCTTTTGGGGCTTGTTCTTTGCAAAGGAACCTGAGCAGGTGCAAGGACCTTAAAAACAGGTGTTTCTTTTTGTAGCTTGATGTTGGTTTCGGTCAACTGTGATGTCAGGTTGGAATAGATGTTAAATGCCAAATCCACCTCATATTGTAATTTCTTTCCTTGATCTTTAGCCACATTTAAGAATACATTACGATTCTGGTCTTTGTAATTGGAATACGTAAATAGAGCCTGATCATAACGCTTACGCGCTTCAGCTTGTCGCTTCGTTAAGAAATTCAATTCCTTACGCACTTTCTCGGTACGATACCGAATGATGTAGCGAGTTAACTGATTTAATACTAAGTCAGATAGATTTGCTGCAATGACAGGATTAAGCGCTGTACTGCTAATCTTAATTAGATTGGTTTTTTTATCCGACTCGACGACAATTGATTTTTTTAATGATTCTAAAATCAGCGATTCTTTCTGATTAATATTAATCATTTCAGTACTTATTGCCCCTTGTGGCAAACGATTATATTCAACGTCTTTTTGCTCTTTCGGTTTGGTATCAGAAAGTTGGATAGGCGCATTGCTATTATCTTCAGCTAAATATTCTGAAAGCTTTTGAAGTCTTTTCTTCTTCGGATTATAAACGTTGGATGCAGCCAACTCCTGAAGAAAAGGAATACTTTGTACAATCTCAGGATACATGGCCGGTTGGATGGCATCATTGCCAGTCATTGATCCAGATAAATTGATACCCGCTAAACCTGCTAATGAAGATAATCCACCTAAACTTCCACCTGATCCGCCGATTTTAGAATCAGCTTCGGGTAAAATTTTCACTTCGGATACGTATTCACTATTCATTGTTAATGAATAGAATGCTCCTAGGGCTGTAAATACAAATGCGATTAACGCAATGCTTATTTTATATTTTTTGAGTGCTTGATAGATTTCCCCAAAATTGATCGAAATCTCACCCGAATCTTCTGTTTTAATTTCTGTAGACATGACTATTTAGGTAAGTTGTTGATAAGGGTAATCATCGTTAATGCAACCGAAACTAAACTTGACGTTAGTCCAATTGCCTCAGCCGCCGTCAAGCCTTTCTTCGCATTTTCTGGTAATGCCGGAATGAATATTTCTGCTCCAGGTTCAATGCGTGGATTCTTTTTGAAAATAAAGAATTTGCGTATCTGGTTAGAAATACCATTTGCGTAGGTGACATAGGTTTTAGAACGATTCGCATTTGCGGTAAATCCTCCTGCCTCTGCGATGTATTCTTTCAACGTATAATCTTCTTTATAGGATACAGCTAATGGGTTTTGTACCGCTCCGGTCAATTTCACAGTTTGCAATAATCGAGGAATACTCAATTCGTCGCCTGCCATTAATTGCAAGTTTTCCTGCGAGGCTGGGTTAGAGAGAATTTCTTTTAGGTTAACACCTACGGTGATTTTACCACGAACTAGTTTGGCACCTTCTAAGTATCCTTCAGCACGTAAGCCTCCAGCGCGCGTAATGATATCTGATATTTTTTGCTTGTTATTTTGAATGGCGTAGCTACCAGGGTAGTTGACCATACCTACAACAAGAACTGATCGTTGCTCCTCATAATTCGGTGCCTTGCGAATCGAAACAATGTCAAATGGCTGTAGAACCATTTGGCTTCCTTCGTTAGAAACTTGTAGGCTTCCATCAATATTTAAACTAATGATTTCAATTTTCTCCGCATTTTTGTTAGAATCGCCGTGATTGATAATTCGACGTGCTAATTCCAAATTCGCGAAACTAGCTGATTCTTTTAGGCCTTTAGCCATCAAAATCAAATCGCCTACCCGCATTCCTTCTTTGTATTCAAATTCACCTGGTTGGTTTACCTCACCCAAAATATTTACATAGCGCTTCTCACGTAAATTAGTAATTGAATATACCTTCAATACATCTTCACGTTGCAACGGAATGTCTGCTGCTTCGCCACGCAATATTTTCCCCAAATCAATTGATAGAATTTCAGGATCATAGTTTTCTTTCCGGCGAACTAAAGAAGCCCGACTTAAAAAAGCGTCTTCCCGTAAACCTTCAGATTTTTTGATTAATTCTTTCACTGTGGTTAGACCTGGTTCAATGGCATATATACCGGGTCTGAAAATGGCACCTTCCACTTCTACTCTATTTTCAAAGCGCTCAATGATTGTTCCGATGGTATAAATGTCCCCATTGTTGGGTAGGAATGAATCCACCTTATCTTGCGTAATATTCAATAAGCGAATTTCACGAGAGGTATTTCTACGTACGTTAATTGTATATGTATAAGCTTTTTCCGTAAACCCACCTGCAAATCGCAAAAGGTCTTTGAATGTTTCTCCTTTGACCATTTCATAGATCATCGGTCTTTTTACCTCTCCTGTTAATTCAACTCGATTTTCATAATCTCCCACGCGAATTACGTCTTGATCATTCAAATGGATATTGTTGCTTTGATCTGCACGTAATAAGAAGTCATACAAGTCTAAGGTCCGAACAACTTTATTTCCACGAATTACGCGAATGCTACGGAATGAACCATTTTTGCTAGGACCTCCCGCTACGTATAGTGCGTTAAATACAGTAGCTAAAGATGATACGGTATAGGTGCCAGGATATGTTATTTCACCCGTAAGCGTTACTTTGATGCTTCTTACATTACCCAACGTTACTTGAGCAGAAGAACCACTGCCTGGTTTATTTAGGCCTTGGTATAATTGTCTTAATCTGCTGATAATTCTTTCCGAAGCTACTTCAATGGTTAAGCCATTTACGTAGATTGGTGCAATATTTAAAATTTTAACCGTTCCTTCTGGGCTTACTTTAACTTTAAAGTTGTCTAAGACATCACCAAAAATGGCAATGTTTAATTCATCATCAGGTCCCAATTGGTAGTTTTTCGGAGTTGCGATGCGCATATCCGGCTCAAATGTTAATAACTCAGTTTGGAATAAATTAGCGCCAAAAACTTTTTTATCTAACACATTGCTTAGTTTCTTCTGAACGCTTTTATAGCTAGCTACTAAACTATCATTGTATATATCCAATGGCTTAGCTAATATTTTACGCTCTTCAATGGTCAATGGATTTTCTAAGTAGTTTTTAGAGGGCTGAACAATCGTGCTACGTTTCTTATTGAGGTTGGTAGGTGCCATACGTTGATTGTCCATATCAAAAGCGCTGTTTTGATACATGGAGTTTACCCCTTGCATGGAGGAACCATTCATTGGATCGGCTATGGCAGATTTTGTTGTTGGCGTAGCAGTAGATGACGCTTCCACCGTAGCGATACGTTCACGCATCTTCGAAATATCAGATGCCGTATAGCCTTGTGATTTAGCCATTTGTTCAATTTGCAATTCCGACATACCACTTGCCTGCGCACGCTCCATGAACATAGCAATCTCCTCGTCAGATAAATCGTCTACATTACGTTTGGGCTGAGTGACTTGCTGGGCAGTTGCTAGGTGAGCGGCCAACAAGCATACTAAACTGAATACAAGGAAAAGGGATTTGTTTGCCTTTTGGAAAAACTTCATATGGTCAACGTCAAAATATATGCAATTTATTAATTTTTTTCGGTCTAAAACCGCCTCTTTTAGGGAATGGTCGGTTTTTCGTTAAAATTTAGGACAGGCCAATTTACTGTTTAATAGTTTCGTTCGTTTGCTTCGAGATAAATCCAAATCCAAGACATACGCAATCGACAATTCATGTGCCCCACCTGCAGATGCGCCTAATTTAGAAATGGTCATATCATATGAGTAGCCTACCGAAAAAGCCTCTAATTTATAGCCAAGCAAAAAGATTAATGATTCTCGATTTTGGTTATTATTCGTGATTGGGACACCTCGGTACCACAATCCAGCCACTAAGGGTGATACGGTTAAATAGGCTCCCATGTCCAACTGATCAAATTTTCCTTGTCGTTTGTAATGTACGACTGGACTGATACTGACCTCTTTATTCGCCCACGGATTACTTGTTGTTCGATTCAAATAAGGGTCTTCAAACGTAATTTTAGTTCCCATCTGAATGCCGAATTTAGTGTTCAATCGATCATCTGAACCATTAAATATTGATTTATCTGGACGATTAATATGATGGGCAGTTAAGCCTATCCATGAGTTTCGCAGATTTAACAAGGCTCCAGAGGATAGGTCGATAAATTTATGTTCTGATTTTAATGCGGCATAAATCGGGTCAGAAGATGAGGGCATAAAGCCATAATTGATTGAACGAAATTGATCTGCAAACACAAATTGGGAAGCATCCAAACTGCGCATGTATAGGTCGGTTTGGATACCGGCCGACAACCTTATATCCTCGCCTAGGTCAATGTGATGGCCATATTGTAACCCTAATTGCGTGGTTTGCAAATTCAAGAATTGCTTATCTGAAGTAATTAATACCCCCAATCCACTTTTTTGATTACCTAATGCGATG
>JBEDFG010000034.1:0-10482 GCA_041175285.1 Bacteroidota bacterium
ACCCAAATTCTAGATTTCATCATAGCGTTTATTAGTTTTCTTCATCCATCATACTGCGTCGCTGTTTAGCGGCTTGTTTGGTGGTTTTAAATCGGTAATTAAATGTCAAATTCACTTGGGTCAATCGGCCTTGAAATCTACTTTTTGTATAGAATCCAGCTCCCAATACCTCACTCCGATTGATTCTTGAACTAAATAAGTCCAATATATTTAGACTCAATGTTCCATTTCCCTTCATGATATCTCTAGAAGCAGAAAGGTCCATCCAAGCAATTTCTCCTCGTGTTCCTTGCGGAGTTTTTTGAGGAGCCTCATAATTCGCCCGAACCTGAAGGTCAACCCCCGAATTTAATTTGATCCGAGAGGTATGCCGAACAAACCACGAATAAGTATCGCTCTTGTAATTCGCGTTTACATTCGTCGCATCCGTTATAGCCCGAAATGCATTTAAACTTAAATCGGCCTTATATGCCTTAGCCAAATTCATCGAACTCGTTACCTCAAGCCCCATGGATTGTTGGTTCGCAAAATTCTGTGGCAAAGTCCGCGAAAATCCATTGGCATCTACCGTCCGTATCCGGTCGATTTTACCCGTTGTATTTCGGTAGTATACCGACGAACTAATACTTCCCATATCGAAATATTTCAAGTGGCCCAAATCATACGAATCCGTAAACTCTGGATTCAAATTGGGATTACCTGAAAAGAAGTTACGATTGTCTGATAAAGTAACGAATGGACTTAGGTCATTGTAAGTAGGACGGCGAACCCTTCTCGAGTAACCTAATTGCATGGAATTGTCCTTGGTGATCGAATAGGTAAAGTGAGCACTTGGGAAAAGATTGGCGTATTGACGTGGATTCTTTTCTTTGGTCTGAAGTAATTCAGTTTGGATATCCGTGCTTTCACCACGTAAACCGAATTGATAAGAGAACTTATTTACCTTATCACCAAAAATCGCATAAGCGGCGGTAATATTCTCTTTGTAGACAAAGATGTTATCCAATCCCGCCATAGCAGTAAACTCACCATTCGCCTGCTGTTGGGTCACAATATAGTCATTCGTCATATCACGGAAACTCGTACGCAAGCCCGTTTCAATTTTACCTTCTTTCCCAACGGGATTCGTGTAATCAGCCTGTAAGATCCATTGATGCTCATATTCATCATTTAAAGCTTTCTGAACCAAGCCATTCTCAGGATATGCAGATCCATCACCTTTCTTACTTACCTGCGTAAATGTTTGATCCGAACGTTCCCAATAATCCAAATACCGTAAGTCGGCAGAGAACTCCTTCCCTTTCTTTGCAAAGCTTTTCTTAAACGTCAATGCGTATTCTGCATTAGGTTCTGCCTCCAATTCAACTTGTTGGCGATCCGTAATACTATATAAATTCGATTTGCTCAATTTGTAATCGCGATAGTTAATATCTGTTATACGTTTTACATCTGTTCTCCGGAAGATGTAAGAACCTGTAAGAATCGTCTTGTCATTAAAAAAGTAATCTGCGCCACCACGAATGTTATTAACCATGCCGCGCACATTATTGGAAGATGTTTGTTCCAAATAGTTGGTCCGCCCATTTGCACTAACTTCCTGATAAATATTACCTCTACCTGGCGTGCGACGATAGAATAGCCCGTAGTTTAAAAAGAAATTCAATTTGTTCTTCCGGTAATTGACAATGGCCGTGGCTCCCAAATTCTCTGGGTATCCCGTCGTCGTTTCAATCGCGCCATTAAAACCCTGATTTTGATTTTTCTTCAGGACGATATTGATAATACCAGCCATACCCTCAGCTTCATAGCGCGCGGAAGGATTCGTGATTACCTCTACTTTGTCAATCAAGTTCCCTTGTAAAGAGCTAAGTCCGGAAGAGCCGTTAATGCCAACGAGCGTAGAAGGTTTTCCATCAATCAGAATACGTACGTTATCACTACCACGTAAACTAATACCGCCTTCCCCGCTAACTTGAATGGATGGAAGATTACCTAGGATTTCAGCAGCAGTTGCTCCTTTATTAGCAATGTCAGTACCTACATTAAAGATTCGGCGATCTAAGCCCATTTCGACGGAGACTTTTTGACCTTTGACGGTAACCTCTTCTAGCGTCTTTGTGCTGGGTTTAACTTCGATGTGACCAAGCGCTGTGGCCTTACTGATTTCGATACCGGCTATTTTTTTAGCTTCAAAGCCAATGCTCTCAATGAGAATATCGTAAGCTCCTGCAGGAGTGTCGAAGGAAAATAGTCCTTTTTCGTCGGTGATCCCGCCTGATACCACTTGCGAGTTATTGGCTTTTTGAATACGAATACTTGAGAATGGAACAGGTGTTTGCGAATTAACTTCGAAAACTTGACCAGTTATTTTAAATCGACTTTGGGCGGATACAAGAGTGGGAAGTACCAGTAAAAACAGGTAGAGTAATTTTTTCAAGGTTGACAGGTTTAAACGTAAATACAAACATAAGTAGACATGCTGAATTTATTTGCACGAATCTGTAGGTTTATGTTGGAGAATTTCACGCTTTTGTCGAATTTTCATCAAGCATATTTCAATCAATAAATTATGAACAAATATTTACTTGGATTCTTATTCATCTCCCATTTTCTGTTTAGTCAATCTTCGGAGGAGATAGCTCGTTGGAAAGCCCAAGCGGCACGTGTCGAGATCATCCGTGACACCTATGGTGTGCCTCATATTTATGGAAAGACAGATGCGGATGCCGTTTTTGGTTTATTGTTTGCCCAATGCGAGGATGATTTTTCGCGTGTCGAAATGAATTACATCGAGAAGTTGGGCCGCATGTCCGAGGTCAAAGGTGAATCAGAACTAGCCAAAGACTTGTACATACGTTTGATTATCGATTCCGGGGAGGCAAAAAAAGATTATGCTCAAAGCCCCGTTTGGCTTAAGGCATTGTTACAGGCTTATGCAGATGGAATCAATTACTACCTATACAAGAACCCGAAAGTGAAACCTGCGTTATTAACGCGATTTGAGCCTTGGTATCCGTTATTGTGGACGGATGGTTCGATTGGAGCCATTTCAACAGGTGATGTCAATGAAGAGGAGGCTGCCAAATTTTATCAACTTAAATCATCGGTTTCCTTCGCTCCTTCCAAGCCCCATGGGCCAGATGAAAAGTTAACGGGTTCGAATGGTTTTGCGGTGGGGCCAACTTTATCGACCACTGGAAATTCGCTTTTATATATCAACCCACATGTAACGTTTTATTTCCGACCGGAGGTGCATGTGAATTCGGAACAAGGTTTACAGGCATATGGAGCGGTGACCTGGGGACAGTTTTTCGTTTATCAAGGTTTTAACCCCTTTGGTGGCTGGATGCATACTTCGAGTGAAGTAGACGTAGCGGATTTATACTCAGAAACAACTCGGGTAAATGGGTCTAAATATCAATATTTATTGGATGGTCGCTGGATGGACATCCAAGAAAAACAAATCTCATTACGCGTCAAAGGCGAAATGAATCCTCGTGTAGTGAAAGCTTATTATACGCACCGAGGCGCGGTTATGGCCGCGCGGGATGGTCGGTGGATTTCGGTTAAATCCTATAATCGTTCCTTGAAAAGTTTAGAACAAAGCTGGTTACGAACAAAGACCAAAGGTTTAAAAGAATATACCAAGGTCATGGAGATGCGGGCGAATACTTCGAATAATACGGTTTATGCTGATAATCAAGGGAATATCGCGTATTGGCATGGGAATTTTGTACCGAGACGTGATGCTACCAAAGATTGGGGATTGCCACAAGATGGAAGTACTTCTGCGAATGATTGGAAAGGATTACATGCCTTGAATGAAATAGTGCAAGTGATAAATCCGGAAACTGCTTGGATTCAAAATTGCAATTCCACACCATTTACCGTTTCGGGTACCTCAAGCCCTAAGCGGGCCGATTTTCCAGTCTATATGGCTCCTGATGGTGAAAATTTTAGGGATAAAAATGCGGTTCGATTGTTTAGTCAAGCGCAACGCATGGATTTAAATGGGCTAATCAAATTAGGTTATGATCGCAATTTAGCGGCCTTTCCTGTGTTGATTCCGGCCTTAATTCGTGATTTTGATTTGAATCCTGTGGAGGCGTTGCGACCATTAGTCGATACTTTGCGTCATTGGGATTACCATGCAGGTATTCACTCCGTAGCGCAGACGCTAGCGGTTCGTTGGGGATTGAAATTATTACCTAAAATTCCGAAACCATTAGCTTTTGGAGGTAATACGGATCCGGTCCAGAATTTTACCCAGTATGCTTCAAATCATCAATCAGCAGAAACGGTGGAGGCGTTGAAAGCGGTTTATGCCGATTTGATTCGTGATTTTGGTCGTTGGAATGTCACTTGGGGGGAAATGAATCGATTCCAACGCATTGCCGATATGCCCGTTTTCGATGATAGTAAGCCTAGCATTGCGGTTCCGTTTACGTCGTCGGCTTGGGGCCAGCTCCCGTCTTACACCAGTAGACCTTTTCAAGGCTCGAAAAAATGGTATGGAGTGAATGGAAATAGCTTCGTATGTGCGGTTGAGTTTGGTAAGAAGATTAAGGCATATTCACTGTTGGCCGGTGGCCAACAAGGAGATCCGTCATCACCGCACTTTTTTGATCAGGCTCAAAATTATGCGGATGGAAAATTTAAAGAAGTTTTATTTTACAAGGAAGATGTGCTGAAGCATGTGGAAACAAGATATAAATTAAATTGAGGTTGCCCTATCCCTCATAATTGTTTAAATTGAGTCATAAAATTTCCACGATGTCAAACGCCATTTTTTCTAATCCCAAGCACTTCGAAGCGATCTTTCATGAAGCGGCCATCGGGATTTTGGTGACCAATGCGGAATTTAATATGATCCTGTCTAATGAATTTGCTCATAAGCTTTTTGGTTATTCAGAATCTGAATTATTAGGCCAAAATATAGCTATATTAATACCTAATCACCTAAAAGGAAGACACGAAGGACATCTACACCATTTAAATCAGCAGCCTATTTCTCGGCCGATGGGCGCGGGATTAGACTTAAAAGCTAAACGAAAAGACGAATCGCTTTTCCCCATTGAAATTTCACTTAGCCATTTCAAGGAGAATGATCACATGTATTACATTGCTTTTGTCAGTGATGTCACCTTGAAACGTAAGGTGGAAATGGAATTGATTTTAAAGAATCAAGAAATCAATCAGCTCAATGAATCACTTGAAGAAGAAGTTAAAGCGCGTACGCAGGCTTTGCAGAATACATTGGCCCAACTAGAAATTCAGACTCATGAATTGGAGAATGCCCTTCAAAAAGAAATTGAACTAGGCGATTTGAAAACGCGCTTTGTATCGATGGCCTCCCATGAATTTAGAACGCCTCTGACATCCATACTTTCCTCTGCTGCCTTGATTGAAAAATATACAGCTGAGGACCAGCAGCCTAAACGAGAACAGCACATTCAACGCATCAAATCATCTGTTTCCCATTTGACCGAAATACTAGAGGAGTTCTTATCGGTGGGTAAACTCGAAGCCGGAAAAGTGGAAGTGCGTCCTGAAGATTTTAGTGTTTCCGAGTTTTTTGATGATCTGGTGTCCGCTCTCGCAGGCATGAAAAAACCAGGACAAGATATCGAGTTAGTTATTTCAAATCCTTCTTCACGTTTTAGCACGGACACGTCTATGCTGCGTAAAATTCTTTTAAATGGTCTTTCTAATGCCATTAAATTTTCGCAAAAAAACGTTTTCCTACGGGTTCAAATGCTAGAAAATTCCATGGAGATAACCATCCAGGATCAAGGAATTGGTATCTCAGAACAGGATCAAAAACATCTTTTTGAACGTTTTTTCCGAGGTGGAAATGCCAATATTATTCCAGGTACAGGACTTGGATTGCATATTATGGATCGCTACGTACGTTTAATTCAAGGCCAATTATCCTTAACCAGTGAACTGGATCAAGGGACTACGATTACCTACCTATTACCTAATTTATCCTAGTTATGACCACTAAAATTCTAATCATCGAAGACAACCAAGACATTCGCGAAAATACCGCGGAACTGCTTGAACTTTCCGGATATTCCGTAGACACTGCATCTGATGGCATCGAAGGAGTACGTATGGCTAAATTAGGAAAACCCAATTTGGTCATTTGTGATATTATGATGCCACATTTGGATGGATTTGGTGTATTGCAGGTCTTTGCGAACCAACCCGAATTAGCGACTATTCCGTTTATCTTTTTGACGGCAAAGACTGATCGCGCTGATATGCGTAAAGGGATGGAAATGGGTGCTGATGATTATTTAACTAAACCCTTTCAAGAAGTTGAATTGTTGCGAGCGATTGAATCCAGATTGAAGAAACAACAGACAAATTTGTCGGTGGCAGATTCACATGATGATTTGGTGGTGGCCCAACAAGCCATTGATTTTTTAGATTTTGAGAAATTTCCAAACGATAAGAAACAACAGCAACTCGCTAAAAAGCAATTGATTTACAATGAAGGCGACATACCCTCTCGCCTATTTTACCTGGTGAAGGGTAAGGTGAAAACGTATCATACGAATCGTGAAGGCAAATATTTCATTACTTCCTTTGTTAAGCCAGGTGAGTTTTTTGGTTTTGTTGATTTACTCGAAAATCAAGCCTACCGCGAATCAGCTGAAACGCTCGAAGATGCGACCATTCTAAGTATTTACGCCAAAGACTTCACTGAGAAAATGAAGGAAAATATTCATGTGGAAATCTATTTCCGCAAGGCTTTGACAAATTACCTGTTGAAAAATGAGTCTATCCTTTTCTCCATGGCCTATCAATCCTTACGAAAGCGAGTGGCTCAAGCCTTAGTTGAATTAGTTAAAACCTACGGAAATAATCAGGACGGTTCAGTCGTGATGAAATTGTCTCGGGAAGACTTAGCATCACGCGTTGGCACCGCTACTGAGTCTGTTATTCGAACACTAAGTGATTTCAAAAAGGAAGGATTGATCGATGTGAAAGGATCTGAATTAACGATTTTTCAAGCTGATAAATTGGCCAACCTCAAATACTAAGGTTTTAAAGATTCCGAAAAAGGATGGCAAATGATGGGTGTGATTTTGGCATGACGCAAATATGCCGACTGTCCCACGCCGATACCATAGGCTCCACGAAACAATAGTGTCATGACGACGATCCAACCTAGCCATTTGAGCCATGGTTGTGAATTTCCAAGCCATTTAATTCCCCAAACAGAAAAACGCAAGGCTGGCAATGTGGCTATTCCGAATGCCAACATACTCAAGGCGCCCAACCATGGACTTGGTTGGATCAAGGCAATACTTAAACCTCCCAATACAAGTCCACACGGTAATAACCCATTGCTCATCCCTAGGAAAAAGTATCCTACAGGACCTAGTTTAGCGCCGATTTGATGTAAAAATCGGCCAAGATATCGATGTAGGAATTGGATGGCATTATCCCCTATTTTACGGGTTAGTATCAGCGCGATTAATATACCTGACATGACATAATACACTTGCCACCAAGATGGGAATAACCAAATTGATCCCAAACCCGCTACGGAAAAGCCCAATACGCCATACATGAAAATACGGCCTAGGCTATATAGAAACATGCGTGAAGAGGCAGAACCCTTGGCGTGTATTTGTTGTAAAATTGGCCCACACATGATGGCGCAATGCCAGCTACCAGCTAATCCAATCAAGAAAGCATAATACCAGGTACCCATAATTAGTCGATCAAAAATCGCGCTTCTTTCAAATATTCATGACCACGAACGTGCCATGAAATGGAATATTTCCATGGCCCCTTCGATAAGAAACCACCTGGAATAGTCCAAGCCACTCCATCTTGGGTTTGCCATACGATCTTTTTATCCTGTTTGGAATTAGATGGTCTGAAAAATTGCAGATTTGCGGCTTGTATCCCTTGAGGTAATCGAACAAGTATAAATGAATTTTCAGCTAAAAATTGCACTTGCAGCGTATCAGAGGCAGGTATAGCTTGATTTTTCAAGTTTATTTTCTTCTGAAATTTTTGCCCATCCTCATAGTAATTATCCCCTACTAGCTCAATAACTTGATGAGTCATATTGATGTAAAAATAGGCCATAAATGCACCAAAAAGCACAAATGTCATGATGATTCCATGGCCCCAATGGAAGCCTTTACCGTTTGATTTATTCATCTGGTTGTATAAAACTAGTTTTTAAATTCTCTTCTTTTCCTTCACTGCTTATAATATTCACATGGACTTTTTCACCTTGTTTCCATGCTCCAGTACGTGCTTGAATAAAAAACTCAGCTTTGGCCATTTGACCTGGCTGAACTTGTCCGATTTGATTCCCCACCCAAACAAGTCTTAGTGGTGCATCCACTGAAACTTGGAATCCCTGCGATTTCATTGATTTATTTAAGATTCGCAATTGATATAGATTGCTTACTAAGTGCGTTTTTTCGTCGTATTGATAAGTCATTCCGGGGGTGCGCAGTAAGGTTGATTCCCAATTTCGTCTGGTGAGCAACATGAAAGCGAGTACGCTGATGATCAATATCAAGACTGATGTATAGGCGGCGATTCGTTTGGTGAATTTTAATTGGGTTCCTGTATTGACGCCATTCAACGAGTCATAGCGGATTAAGCCTTTGGGTTGATGAACTTTGTCCATTACCTCATCGCAGGCATCAATGCACGCAGTGCAACCGATACATTCTAGTTGGTTGCTACCATTTCGAATATCAATACCCGTAGGACAAACGCGTACACACCAATGACAATCAATGCAATCCCCTTTTTCTTCGGTTTTTGTTGACTTACCCCGTGGTTCACCACGTTTGTGATCGTATTGAACTAGAATCGAATTATTATCCAATAATACACCTTGCAAACGGCCATATGGACAAACGACGATACAAACCATTTCCCGGAACCGAGCGAAGACGAAATAAAATACGCCGGTGAATATTAACATGGCAGCTAAACCTTTTATGTGGTCTGCCGGATTTTCATTGATCATCTTCAACCAATCTGTCTTGCCAATGATATACATTAAAAATGTATTAGATATGGCAAATGCGAGGATGAAAAATAACGTGTGTTTACTTCCCTTTTTAATGATTTTCTCATTTGTCCACGGGCTTTCGTTTAAACGCCGTTGTGCTTTATCATCTCCTTCAATCCAATATTCGATTTTGCGGAAAAGCATTTCCATGAAAATAGTTTGTGGGCAGGCCCATCCACACCATATTCGACCGAATAAGACGGTAAAGAGGCTAATAAATATAAGAAAGCTGACCAGTCCAAGAGCCACTAAGTGGAAATCTTGTGGAAAAAATGGAACTCCCCAAAAGATAAATTTGCGTTCTAGAACATTAAATAAAAAGATGGGATGGCCATTTACTTCTACCCACGGTAAACCGAATAATAGCGTTAGTAGTACATAGGAGAAATAAGTTCTTAGCTGATACAGCCGGCCTATAATTCTACCTGGATAAATCCAAAGGCGTTTCCCGTCTTTGGACTGATTATAGAGATGATTTCGAAAATCATCATTATCTAAATTGATTTGTGACATAAAAAATAAGGTCCGATTGCCTCGGACCTTAGGGGATTTATTAAAAAGGAGGTTCTTCCCTGACTGTACTTTTGTGAAGCATTTTGTAAAGTGGGCAAATTCGAATGAAGCCTGTTAGTGCTATAATAACTGATACCACATAAGCGGCTACGGCTAAATCCTGAGGGATTATTTTAGCATAGGCTAAAATTGACAAGGCTACACCAACTGAAATTCGGACGATTTGATCCATTTTACCAACATTCTTTTTCATAATAGGATGATTTAGGTTTATTTAACTTCTTCACCTTGAGGTTCCTTAGCCCCTGGTGGGTTGGTACCTTGTAAGGTTAATACGTAAGATGCGACCTGTTGGATTTGAATCGGATTCAACGATTTTTCCCATGCAATCATGCCTTTTTCAGGAATACCATGTGTAATGGTTTTGAAGAGGTCTTTGATACCTCCACCATGAATCCAGAATTTGTCTGTTAAATTCGGTCCTACGCCCCCTTGGCCCTTATCTCCATGACAAGCTACGCAATTTGTTGTATAAATAGTTGACCCAGATGTTAAATCTTTCGCTACAGTTGTGACCGTTACATTGTCTTCATTAACAGAATTTGCAAACTGCTTCATGTAATCCTCCCGTGCTTTCTCAGCGACAGCAACCTCTGTTTTATACTCGTTTTCCTGAAGATTCTCAGATGAATAAACATGGTAATAAAAGGCATATACTACGGCAAAAATGATTGTTAAATAAAATAGATACATAAACCAAGGTGGCGTAGGATTATCCAATTCCTCAATCCCATCATAGGTATGTTCCATCATGATATCTCGCTCCTCTTCAATCGGTTTGAGTCCTGTGAATTTCTGCCACCATGATAAGGATTCTTCCTCCGGTTGATGGGGAGATTTAACTAATT